>CAYQOI010000015.1:14189-16474 GCA_964419085.1 uncultured Cytophagia bacterium
GAAGACCACCGATGCTCTGCTTTCCGTACCGGAACAGCCGGTCACGGGCTTCTCGACCTTTCAGTTGCGCAACGTGGGAACCATCGAAAACGATGGCATCGAATTGGCCATCAACGCGACGGTCATCGACAACCGCAACTTCAAATTCTCTGTCCGCGGGACCTACTCGACGCTGGACAATGAAGTCACCAGCCTGGGCGGTGCACAACCCTTCTCCCTGGGAGGGTTCGCGTTCCTGCCACAGCGCGTGGAACTGGGCAAGCCGGTGGGCGTCTTCCGAACCAACCGCCCCATCCGGAATCCCGAGACCGGCGAGTTTGACGGACAGTTCGAAACCGTGCTGGACCGGTCGCCGCTCGCTGACAAGTACTACTCGATTTCGGCCAACTTCACCCTGTTCCAGAACCTCGACCTGTCGATTCTGGGAGATGGCCAGAGCGGAGGGTACATCCTGAATACCGGCTCCGTGTTGCGCTTTTTCAACGGCGCCGAACCCCAGGCCAGCAAGGTCCCACCAGGCTATTCATTCTTCACCGCCTCGGATGTCTTTGTAGAGGATGCAACCTTTTTTAAGATTCGTGAGATCAACGCTTCCTACAGACTGCCGCATCGCTATTTCGGCCAGAACATCACCTTCTTCTTCAGCGTGCGCAACGTGGTGACGTTCGCGGACAACGATGATGTCGACCCGGAGTTGCAAGGATTTAGTAGCGGCAACCTGACGCAGGCCAATGTCGGGGGCATCAATTTCTTCACCCTGTCGCCGCCACGGCAGTTCCGATTCGGTATTCAGGTGGGGCGCTAACTTGAACAGACCTTGCAAAATAATCAGGAGAACGTGATGAAAAGCATAAGAACTTGGTGGTCAGGAATGCTGTTGGGCGTGGCGCTTCTGGCCTACACCACCGTGGGTTGCGATTTCATCGACCCGACCGAAGTGCGCAATCCTCAGACGACCGAAGCGAGCCTGGAGGCAGGCGGGACCGGCGCAACCGTCCCTTTCCTCAACGGCGTTTCGTTTCGCTACTCCGACGCCATCGAAGACATCTCCTATTTTACCGATGTCGTGTCGGACAACTACGATAACATCGCCACGTTTATTTCCCCGGAGGCCGACCTGCCGCGCAACCTGCGCTCCAGCGACCTTACCCTGGACACCACCGGAGGGCCTTACTTCGAGGTGCAGGAACTGAGGGCGCTGGCGACCTTTGTGCTCGAAGGCGTCATCCCAAACGACGCCCTGGCTTCACCGGCTCAAAAGGCTGAGACGATGTTTTTCCGGGGCATGGCGAATCTGATCTCCGCCGAGAACTTTGTGGCCGTACCGGTGGAGGAAAACGGTCGCCCGGTTCCGGATGCGCAATTGCTACAATTGGCCCTGGACGATTTCAACGAAGCCTTCAATTTGAACACCCAGAGTGACTTTCAGACTCGCATCCACATCGTGCGCGCCCGCACCTATCGGCTTATGGGGGACAAAACCAAGGCTCAGGAAGAAGCAATGGCAGCCCTGGCCGGTCCCTCCACCTTCGTGTTTCCCGCGCAGTTCGATGCGACGAACAACATCAATCGCGCGTTCCAATTCGCGGTGAGCCGTGCCCTCAACGACGTGCAGCCGCTGCCGCGCCTGGATTTTCTGGACCCGAAATACACGGTGCGAGACGCGCCCATTGCTACCGTGAAGATGGAAGAAGCCCACCTGATTTTGGCGGAAATTTCCCTCTCCAACGGTGACAACGGTGGGGCCATCTCTCATCTGGTGGATGCCATCAACCTGGCCAACAGCCGGGAAAGAATTGCGTTTCTCGACACCGACCCGCGGCAGCTCCGGCCCCAGGGTGGCACGGTGCAAGCCAGCCCCTCGGCACCTGCGATCGCGGGACTGATTCTGCCCAGAAGCGGCGGCGTGGTTCAGGTCCCGACGGTTTCCGCCACGAGCCTCGATGCCACCGCGGTTCAGGCACTGACCGATCCCGTGGAGATCCTCCGCACCCTCTATCTCGCGAGACAGGAGATCTTTTTCTTCGAAGGACGGCGGATGAGCGACCTGGGCATCCGGCTCCCGATGATGAATCGCGAAATCGAGACCAACGTCAACATCAACGCCGGGGATCCGGGCACCATTGTCTTCGTGCCGGAGTACATCCCCGCTGCGGATGAATTGGATGCCTTCACCATCAATGGCAACAACACGGTGATCAAATTCGACATGAACCAGGTGCTCGCAGACAATCGCGTTTCACCATTCAGCATGCCGTTCTAAAAGCTGTAACTGACGGCATGTT
>CAYQOI010000016.1:0-16433 GCA_964419085.1 uncultured Cytophagia bacterium
CTTCGAAGCCAAGCTGAAGGGCGTTGTAGCCGTCCCGCTCTTGCGTTTTGACTTGTGTCACCACACAAGGACCCGCCTTGATGACGGTGACAGCCACAGACTTTCCGTTCGGGTAAAAAACCCTCGTCATCCCAATTTTTCTACCGATGATTCCAGCCATCTTACCTTGTCACCTCTGAGCAGCCGCTACACTTTGATTTCTACATCGACCCCGGCGGGAAGCTCCAGCTTCATCAACGCGTCGACGGTCTTGGGGGTGGAATTCAATATATCGATCAGCCGCTTGTGGATACGGGTCTCAAACTGCTCGCGAGACTTTTTATCCACATGCGGCGACCGCAGCACGGTGTAAAGGGAGCGCTTCGTCGGCAGCGGAACAGGACCAGAGATCGCCGCGCCCGTGGACTTGGCCGTCCTGATAATCTTGTCAGTAGATTTATCGATCAGTCGATGATCGTAGGCTTTGAGCTTGATTCTAATCTTCTGTCCAACCACCTGACGTTCACTCCATTCCGTTTAAATACAGCACTCGAGTTCGAACACTATTCGAGAATCTTGCTGACCACACCGGCGCCGACAGTTCTTCCGCCCTCGCGGATCGCGAAACGCAGCCCTTCTTCCATCGCGATGGGGGCAATGAGCTCCACGGTCATCTTGATGTTGTCGCCGGGCATCACCATCTCGACCCCTTCGGGCAGAGTCAGCACGCCGGTCACATCGGTGGTCCGAAAATAAAACTGCGGACGGTAGCCGTTGAAAAACGGCGTGTGACGTCCGCCTTCTTCTTTCTTCAGGACGTAAACTTCACACTCAAACTTGGTGTGCGGCGTGATGGAGCCAGGAGCCGCGACCACCATGCCACGCTCGAGCTCGTCCTTATCGACCCCGCGCAGCAACACGCCGATGTTGTCGCCGGCTTCGCCGTAGTCCAACATCTTGCGGAACATCTCTACGCCGGTGACCACACTCTTGCGCTTGGCGCCCAGACCGACGATTTCGACTTCGTCGCCCGTCTTGATCCGCCCGCGCTCCACACGGCCGGTGCCAACCGTACCACGACCGGTGATGCTGAAAACGTCCTCCACCGGCATCAGAAACGGCTTGTCCACGTCGCGCGTCGGGGTCGGCACATATTCGTCCACCGCATCCATCAGCTCGAGAATCGGTTTGATCTTCTCTTCGTCATCGGGATGCGTCAACGCCTCCAGCGCGCTCCCCTTGATGATGGGAATCTCGTCGCCCGGAAACTCGTACTGACTCAACAGTTCACGCAACTCCAGCTCCACCAGCTCCAGCAGTTCCGGATCGTCGACCATATCGACTTTGTTCAGAAACACGACGATGTACGGCACGCCGACCTGACGGGCGAGCAGGATATGCTCCCGGGTCTGGGGCATCGGGCCGTCGGCCGCGCTCACCACCAGAATCGCACCGTCCATCTGAGCTGCACCGGTGATCATATTTTTCACGTAGTCCGCGTGACCCGGACAGTCCACGTGGGCATAGTGGCGCTTGTCGGTCTCATACTCCACATGTGCGGTCGCAATCGTGATTCCCCTCGCCTTCTCTTCAGGCGCATTGTCGATAGAATCGAAACTCTTGTAATCTGCCAGACCTTTTTTATTCAAAATCAAGGTAATCGCCGAAGTCAACGTGGTCTTTCCGTGATCGACGTGGCCAATCGTGCCCACATTAACGTGTGGCTTGGTTCTCTCAAATTTCTGCTTCGCCATGGTTACCTCCAGATTAATCTAATTTCCATTTCAAGAAAAAACTGTTTTAAATGCCAAGGTTAAGCCGATCCAGCTTTTTCGAGCACCTTCTCGGAAACAGATTGAGGCGCCACCTCGTAGTGCGAAAACCGCATGGTGAAGATCGCCCGACCCTGAGTCAGCGAGCGCAACGCGGTCGCATAGCCGAACACTTCCGCCAGCGGAGTCGAGGCGGTTACCACTTGTGCATCCTTCCGCGGGAAAATGCCCTTTATTTTACTCCTGCGACTGTTCAGATCGCCCATGACCTCGCCGAGATACTCTTCGGGAACGATGACCTCGAGATCCATGATGGGCTCCATGCGCACCGGTCCGGCTTTGAGCGCTGCGTTTTTCAGCGCCATGGATCCTGCGATCTTGAAAGCCACCTCTGACGAATCCACATCATGATAGGAGCCATCCAACAATGTAACACGCACGTCGATCAAGGGGTAGCCTGAGATCACCCCGTTTGCCATGGCTTCTTTCACCCCCTCGGCCACAGGATTGATGTACTCCCGAGGAATGACGCCGCCCACAATTTTGTTGACAAACTCAAAACCCGCGCCCCGTTCCGCCGGCTCGACTTCGAGCACCACATGACCGTACTGGCCTCGACCACCACTCTGGCGCACGAATTTCCCTTCTGCCTGGGCCTTCTTGGTGATCGCCTCTTTGTAAGCCACCTGCGGTTTGCCGACATTGGCGCCGACCTTGAATTCGCGCAGCAGGCGATCCACCAGAATCTCCAGATGCAATTCGCCCATCCCGTAAATCACCGTCTGGCCGGTTTCCTCATCGGACCGCACACGGAACGTGGGGTCCTCCTCGGCCAGTTTCCCCAGAGACGCGCCTAGCTTGTCCTGATCGGCCTTGGTCTTCGGCTCGATCGCCACCGCGATGACCGGCTCCGGAAATCGCATCGACTCCAAAACGATGGGCTTGCCTTCCACCGCCAGCGTGTCGCCGGTTTTGGTATGTTTCAGCCCCACCGCGGCCACGATGTCTCCGGTACGCACCTCTTCGATGTCTTCGCGCTTGTTCGCGCTCATCTGCAAGAGGCGCCCGAGGCGTTCGCGCTTGTTCGCGGTGGTGTTGTAGACATAGGAACCCGCCTTGGCCACACCCGAGTAAACCCGGAAATAAGTCAACCGCCCCACGTAGGGGTCAGACATGATCTTGAAAGCCAGAGCCGCAAAAGGCTCGTCGTCCGAAGGTTTTCGGGTAAGCATCTCTTGCGTTTTGGGGTGGTGACCGACGATTTCAGGCATGTCGACAGGGGAGGGCAGGAAGTGAACAACGGCATCCAGCAGGCGCTGAATCCCTTTGTTCTTGAACGCAGAACCCAGCAACACGGGCGTAATGCTCACGTTGACCGTCGCCTTCCTGACCGCCCGGATGATGTCCTGCTCGTCGATCTCATCCCCTTCCAAATACTTTTCCAGCAACGTGTCATCGAATTCGGAAATCGACTCCAGCAGATGCGTGCGGTACTCGGCCGCCTTTTCCTCCAGGTCGTGCGGTATTTCGATTTCGTCCCAGGTGGCGCCGTAGTTCTCCTCGTGATACATCACCGCTTTCATGCGAATCAAATCCACCAGACCGCTGAACATATCCCCCTCTCCGATGGGAATCTGTACCGGCACGACGTTGGCGCCCAGACGGTCGCGGATCATCTCCACCGCACCATAAAAATCCGCACCGACGCGATCCATCTTATTGATAAACGCGATCCGGGGGACATTGTATTTGTCAGCCTGACGCCACACCGTTTCCGACTGCGGCTCGACCCCGCCGACGGCACAGAAAAGCGCGATGGCCCCATCGAGCACGCGCAGCGAGCGCTCCACCTCGGCCGTGAAATCCACGTGGCCGGGCGTGTCGATAATGTTGATCCGATGGTTTCGCCACAAACAACTGATCGCCGCAGAGGTAATGGTAATCCCGCGCTCGCGTTCCTGCTCCATCCAATCCATGGTCGCGGCGCCATCGTGCACCTCACCCATCCGGTGAATCTTGCCCGCGTAGAACAAGATTCGCTCAGTGGTCGTAGTCTTACCGGCGTCGATGTGCGCCATGATCCCAATATTTCTAATCTTTTCTAAAGGCTCTTTTCTCGGCATAAAAAAACTCCACAATTACAAGCATTCGTGGAGAAGCAATCAACTTGCGGTTTTCTGTCCTGATGCTTCTTCTAAATCAACTCCACTTCACTACATTCTAATGTCTGGAAGGCACGCCAACGCCTTCCCAAAACAACACGAAACAGACGAAACTACCAGCGGAAATGAGCGAAGGCCTTGTTGGATTCGGCCATTCTGTGGGTATCCTCCCTCTTCTTGATGGAGGCCCCCTCTTTGTTCGCCGCCGCGATCAACTCCTCGGCCAGCTTCTCGGCCATCGACCGACCAGAGCGGGCCTTGGCGAAACCGATGAGCCACCTGAGCGCCAGTGCCTGCCGGCGGTTGGTACGCACCTCCACCGGTACCTGGTAGGTGGCACCACCGACACGACGCGAGCGCACCTCCAAAATAGGTTTCACGTTTTCCACGGCCTGCTCAAATACCTCGAGGCCATTCTTTTTGGTTTTCTGCTCGATGATATCCAAAGCAGAATAGAAAATCTTCTCGGCGATACTCTTCTTGCCTTTCACCATCAAGCCGTTGATGAACTTCGCCACCAACACGCTTTTGAATTTAGGATCAGGCAAGATCTGCCTTTGTTCAGACCGTCTTCTTCTCGACATCGTTTGCTAAGTTTATGATCCTGATTTCTTGGTGCCGTATTTGGAGCGGCCTTGATTGCGGTCCTGCACGCCACTGGTGTCGTAAACCCCGCGCACGATGTGATATCGCACGCCAGGCAAATCCTTGACTCGCCCACCCCGAATCAGCACAATCGAATGCTCCTGCAAATTGTGACCTTCGCCCGGTATATACGCCGTAACCTCAAACCCGTTGGTCAACCTCACCCTCGCGACTTTCCGCAAAGCCGAATTCGGTTTTTTGGGGGTCGTCGTGTACACTCTCGTGCACACGCCTCGTCTCTGCGGAGAACCGGTCAGCGCCGGAGCCGTCGTCTTCTTGGTTACCCTTTTCCTACCCTGTCTAACTAATTGATTAATCGTAGGCAATCTAAACTCTTTCCTTTCGTTAACAGACTCCCAATATATAAAAGGAAATACTAAAAATCAATACATTTTTGTACTTTTTTAGAAGCCATTTCAACCCACCGCGGCCTGGTATTCATCCTTCACATCGCTGGGCGTCTCCGCCTCTTCCGGCTCGACGGACTTGAGCCACAG
Source organism: uncultured Cytophagia bacterium (assembly GCA_964419085.1). Taxonomy (GTDB): domain Bacteria; phylum Zhuqueibacterota; class Zhuqueibacteria; order Oceanimicrobiales; family Oceanimicrobiaceae; genus CAYQOI01. The sequence continues at coordinate 5,056 of CAYQOI010000016.1, forward strand.
ATTCTTGAATTTGCTCAGTCCCGTTCCCGCCGGAATCAAGTGTCCCATAATCACGTTCTCTTTCAAGCCATACAGGCGGTCGACCTTTCCTTCGATGGCTGCATCGGTCAAGACACGGGTGGTTTCCTGGAAAGAAGCCGCGGAAATGAAACTCTCAGTGGTCAGCGACGCCTTGGTGATCCCGAGAAGCAAGGGCAAGAACGTCGCAGGCTGCGCAGGTCGTGACGTCGCGACCTTCTTGTCGGCCTCTTTGAGCGCGGCATTCTCCTTGTTGAACTCCTCGCGATCCACCAACTCATCCTGCTTGAATTTGGAATCCCCGGGATCGGTGACCACAACCATCTTGCGGATCTTATCGTTTTCTTCCAGGAATCGGATCTTGTCTACCTGATCGCCCTCCAGGTACATCGTGTCGCCCGGATCCTCGATCTTGACCTTCTGCAACATCTGACGCACGATGACTTCGATGTGTTTATCGTTGATCCGCACGCCTTGTAGCCGGTAAACCTCCTGAATCTCGTTCACCAGGTATTCCTGGACCTTGTTCGGTCCCATGATGTTCAGGATGTCTTCAGGCGCAACGCTTCCTTCGCACAGCTTCTCGCCGGCCTGCACATAATCGCCGTCGTGAACCAGCACGTGCTTGCCATACGGGATCAGGTAGATTTTCTCTTCCTGACCGTCTTCCGAAGTGACGCTGAGCTTGCGCACGCCGCGCCGAATCTCGCCGAAATGCACGACCCCATCGATTTCGCTGACCACCGCAGGCTCCTTCGGCTTCCTGGCCTCGAACAACTCGGCCACTCTGGGCAAACCACCGGTGATATCTCGCGTCTTGGCGATCTCGCGGGGGATCTTGGCCAGGATGTCGCCGGCCTTGACCTGCTGGCCATCGGCCACCTGCAGCAAGGCGCGTGTCGGCAAGATGTAGTTGCTCAACTGATTACCGTTGCCATCCACAATGTTGAGCTGTGGACTGAGATTGCGATTGCGCGATTCGATGACCACGCGCTGCTTCAGCCCGGTGGTCTCGTCAAGCTCCTCGCGGAACGTCACCTTTTCTTGCAAATCCACATAGCGGACGGTTCCGTTGTGGTTGGCCAAAATGCTGGTGGTGTAGGGGTCCCACTGGAAAACCACGGTGCCTTTCTCGACAGCTTCCCCTTCCTTCACCTCGATCCGGGCACCATAGGGGACCATATAGCGGGAGACAACACGGTTGTTGTCATCCATGATATGGATTTGCCCATTTCGTCCCACCGCGATGATCGCGCCGTCCTCCTGCTCGATATGCTTGATGTTCTGAAACTTGATCTTGCCAGCGTACTTGGTGACCACCTGAGATTGCGCGGCGATACGCGACGCGGTCCCGCCGATGTGGAATGTCCGTAGCGTCAACTGTGTGCCCGGCTCACCGATGGATTGGGCCGCCATCACGCCGACCGCCTCACCGATCTCCACCATGTCACCGGTGGCCAGATTGCGACCGTAGCACGCGGCGCAGACTCCACGCTTTGCCTCGCAGGTCAGCACAGAACGAATTCGCACCGTTTCGATACCGCGTTGCGAGATGGTGTCGGCCTTTTCCTCGTCGATGAGCGTCCCCGCCTCGACGATTACCTCTTGCGTTTCCGGATCGAAGACGTCCTCCGCCGCGACCCGACCGAGGATGCGGTCCCGCAACGGCTCGATGATCTCCTCGCCTTCTTTCAGGTCGCCGATGCGAATCCCGAGAATCGTGTTGCAGTCTGCTTCGGTGATGATGACATCCTGAGCGACATCCACGAGCCGGCGAGTCAGGTAACCGGCATCCGCAGTTTTGAGCGCGGTATCTGCCAGACCCTTCCTCGCACCGTGGGTGGAGATGAAGTATTCAAGCACCGAAAGGCCTTCCCGGAAATTGGAGGTGATGGGGTCTTCGATAATTTCGCCCATCTGGCCGGTCATCTTCTTCTGCGGCTTGGCCATCAACCCGCGCATGCCGGCAAGCTGTCGGATCTGTTCCTTGGAGCCGCGAGCGCCGGAATCCGCCATCATGTAGATGGGATTGAAGCCCTGGCGCTCCTTTTCGAGATGCTGAAACAGCTTTTCCGCGATGTCGCTGGTGGTGTGCGTCCAGATATCGATGATCTTATTATAGCGCTCACCGTCGGTGATCACACCCTTCTCGTACTGCTTCTGAATCGCGCTCACCTTCTGCGCTGCCTCGCCGATCAGCTTCGCCTTTTCCTCCGGAATGGTTACGTCTTGTACTCCCACGGTCACGCCCGACTTCATCGCGTAATGGAAGCCTAATGCCTTCAGCTCATCGAGAAAGACAGCGGTTTCGTAATTACCGAGCTCTTTGTAAACCTCTGCGACGATCTCTTCGATTCGCCGCTTGGTCAGAAGCTCATTGACAAAGCGAATCCCTTTGGGGAGCACCTGGTTGAAAATCACCCGTCCAGTAGTCGTCTCCACCAATTCACCGTTGATCCGCACCTTGATGCGGGCGTGCAGTCCCAATTTGCCGTTGTTGTGTGCAATAAGCACCTCATCGGGCGACGCGAAGAGACTGCCTTCGCCAACATCTCCCTGCCTCATTTTCGTCAGGTAGTAGATGCCCAGCACGATGTCCTGGCTCGGGATTGCCAGCGGCCGTCCATTTGCAGGCGAGAGAATATTGTGACTGGACAGCATGAGCATTCGCGTTTCCACCTGCGCGTAATAAGACAACGGCACATGAACCGCCATCTGGTCGCCGTCGAAATCCGCGTTGAAGGCCGCACAGACAAGCGGGTGCACCTGAATGGCCTTGCCTTCGATAAGAATGGGCTGGAACGCCTGGATGCCAAGCCTGTGTAGCGTGGGCGCCCGGTTCAACAAAACCGGGTGGTCGTCGATGATCTCTTCGAGAATGTCCCACACCTCAGACCCGCGGCGATCCACCAACTTCTTTGCGCTTTTGACCGTCTTCACCATGCCCCGCTCCACCAGCTTGCGGATTACGAACGGCTTGAAAAGTTCCAGCGCCATCTCTTTCGGCAACCCACATTCGTGGATCTTCAATTCCGGCCCCACCACAATCACCGAGCGGCCGGAATAGTCGATGCGTTTGCCCAAAAGATTCTGCCGGAACCGTCCCTGCTTACCCCGCAGCATATCGGAAAGCGATTTCAACGGCCGGTTGCCATCACCGCGGACAGCCGCGGACTTCCTGCCGTTGTCAAACAACGCATCGACGGCTTCCTGAAGCATCCGTTTTTCGTTGCGCAGAATCACCTCAGGCGCCTTGATCTCCATCAGCTTCTTGAGCCGGTTGTTCCGGATGATCACGCGGCGATAGAGATCGTTGAGGTCGCTTGTGGCGAAGCGGCCACCTTCCAGCGGTACCAGCGGCCGAAGCTCTGGCGGGATCACCGGAATCACAGACATCACCATCCACTCAGGACGGTTGTTGCTCTTCTTAAACGACTCCACGACCCGCAGACGCTTCAGCGCGTCGTTCTTGCGCTGAAACGACTTCTCTTCTTTCACTTTTCGCCGCAACTCCGCGGACAGCTCATGAATGTCGGTCCGCTTGAGCAACTCGAGGATGGCTTCGCCGCCGATCTTGGCGAGAAACTGGTTGGACTCTTCCGCCTCGTTGCCGTTTTCGTTGGAGTACTCGGAGAATTCGCCGATGATGCGAAAATATTCTTCTTCGCTGATGAGCTCTTTGGCCTTGAGTCCGCTATTGCCCGGCTCGATGACCACGTAAGACTCGTAGTAGATGATCCGCTCCAGTTCCTTGACGCTCAGCCCGAGAATATAGCCGATCTTCGAAGGCAGAGATTTCCAGAACCAGATGTGGACGATGGGCACCGCCAGCGAAATGTGGCCCATCCTCTCCCGGCGAACGCTCTTGGTGGTCACCTCAACGCCGCAGCGGTCGCAGATGATCCCCTTGTATCGAATGCGCTTGTACTTTCCGCAGTGACACTCCCAGTCGCGAACCGGGCCGAAGATTTTCTCACAAAACAGCCCGTCCTTCTCCGGCTTGAAGGAGCGGTAGTTTATGGTTTCCGGCTTGGTGACCTCTCCGTAAGACCGTTCGAGGATCTTGTCCGAAGAAGCCAAACTGATTGAAATTGCGCCGAAAGATTTGGCGATGGTCGGTTCTTGTCTACTAAAGTAGGCCAAGGTCACACCTCCTGCTTAGAGATTCGTGACTCTATTCTTGGATCGTTATGTTCAGGCCTTGCCGTTGCTTTCCGGCAGCAATTCGATATCCAGACCGAGACCTTGCAATTCACGAATCAACACATTGAACGATTCTGGCAAACCCGGATCCGGCAAGTTGTCGCCTTTAACGATTGCTTCATAAACTTTGGAGCGGCCGCGCACATCATCTGATTTGACCGTCAAGATTTCCTGCAGCGTGTGTGCCGCGCCGTAAGCCTCCAGCGCCCAAACCTCCATCTCGCCAAAGCGTTGTCCGCCGAACTGCGCCTTGCCGCCCAGCGGCTGCTGCGTGATCAGCGAGTACGGCCCGATGGAGCGGGCATGGATTTTGTCCTCAACCAGATGCGAGAGCTTCATCATATAAATGTAACCGACGCTCACGGGATTGTCGATGGGCTCACCCGTACGACCGTCGTAAACGGTCGTCTTGCCGTCTTCGGGCACGCCGGCCTTTCGCATCTCTTCAAGAATTTCGTCGTAACTTGCGCCGTCAAAAACGGGCGTCGCGTACTTCACTCCCAGCTTGTGCGCCGCCCAGCCGAGATTCGATTCGAAAATCTGGCCCAGATTCATACGCGACGGCACACCCAGCGGGTTGAGGACGATGTCTACCGGGGTCCCGTCCTCCAAATACGGCATATCTTCCACGGGAACGATTTTGGCGACAACGCCTTTGTTTCCGTGACGCCCGGCCATCTTGTCGCCCACCATCAGTTTGAGCTTCTTGGCGACATAGACCTTTGCGAGCTGTACGATACCCGGAGGCAACTCATCGCCCACCATGATCTTGAATTTCCGGTTTTCGAGCTCTTCTTCCAGCTCGCTCAATTTTGTCTGGTAAGCGGACCAGATGGCACTGACGAGATCGTTGGTTTTTTTGTCCGACGTCAACCCCTCGCTGTAATCGAGCGACTCGAAATCGAGCTGCTCCAGCTTTTCGCGAGTCAGAACCGTGTTGGACCGGACCACGATCTTGCCGGTATTCTTGTTTCGAATCGAAGTAGAGCTTTTGCCTTCCAGCACAGTGATGAATTTCTCGTCCCGGAGCCTGGTCACGCGCTCCAATTCGGAGTTGTACCAGTTTTCCGCTTCGTCCAGCAGCTTTTTATCCTGCTTCTTGGTCTTGGGGTCTTTTTTCTTCCGCGTGAACAGCTTGGTATCGATGACCACCCCACGCATTCCCGGCGGCGCCTTAAGAGATGCATCTTTCACATCACCGGCCTTTTCACCGAAAATGGCTTTGAGAAGCTTCTCTTCCGGAGTCGGGTCGGTCTCACCCTTTGGCGTCACCTTCCCCACCAGAATGTCGCCGGCCTGCACTTCCGCGCCGACGCGAATGATGCCGTTTTCATCCAGGTCTTTGGTGGTTTCCTCGCTGACATTCGGAATCTCGCGGGTCAGCTCTTCTTCTCCCCGCTTGGTGTCCCGCACCTGAAGTTCGAATTCCTCGATATGAATCGAGGTGAAAATATCGTCTTGCGCAACTTTCTCTGAAATCACAATCGCGTCTTCAAAATTGTAGCCGCGCCAGGGCATGTAGGCCACGAGAACGTTGCGCCCCAACGCCAACTCGCCGTGGTCGGTCGCGCAACCGTCGGCGAGCACATCGCCCTTTTTGACTTTTTGACCAACCGTCACGATGGGCCGCTGATTGATGCAGGTGTCCTGGTTGGTGCGGGCGAATTTCGTCAACCGGTAGCTCACATATTCCGACTCATCGAAATCCAGCAAGGCGTTCATGTCCAGCTTGTTGCGGCCGCTCTTTTCCTTCTTCACCACGATTTCGTTCGCCGTGACCTTTGTTACCGTCCCGTTGACGTCGGAGATAATCATCGCGCGCGAGTCCCGCGCCACCTTCTCCTCCATCCCCGTTCCCACGAGAGGAGAGTCGGTTCTGAGCAGCGGAACGGCCTGGCGCTGCATGTTCGATCCCATCAACGCCCGGTTTGCGTCGTCATGCTCCAAGAAAGGAATCAGTGCGGCGGCCGCCGAGACGATCTGGTTTGGCGACACATCCATATAATGGATCTCTTTGGGATCCACCACCGGAAAGTCTCCCCGAAAGCGGGACTTGACCCGGTCACGCAAGAAGTTGCCCTTTTCGTCGATGGGGGCGTTGGCCTGTGCGATCACGTACTGGTCTTCATCGTCGGCGGAGAGGTACTCGATGGCATTCTGGACCTTGCCGTCGACCACCTTCCGGTAAGGCGTTTCGATAAACCCGAAGTCGTTGATGCGCGCAAACGTGGTCAGCGAAGAGATCAAGCCGATGTTGGGCCCTTCGGGTGTCTCGATGGGACACAAGCGGCCGTAGTGGGTGTAGTGCACGTCGCGCACCTCGAACCCGGCACGTTCTCTGGTCAACCCACCCGGTCCCAGCGCGGAGAGACGGCGCTTGTGCGTCATCTCAGCCAGCGGGTTCGTCTGATCCATGAACTGGGAAAGCTGGCTGGTGCCAAAAAACGTGTTGATCACCGAGAAGATAGTCCGCGCATTGACCAGGTCCTGCGGGGTGAGGTTCTCGCTATCGCGCAGATTCATGCGTTCTTTGATGGTGCGCGCCATTCGGGAGAGTCCCAGCGTCATCTGTGCCGCCAGTTGTTCGCCGACGGTACGAATCCGGCGATTGCCCAGGTGATCGATGTCGTCCGCACTGCGACGCCCCGCCCGCAACTCCAACAGATACTTGATGATGGCAACGATATCGTCGGTGGTGAGCACGGTGGTCTCGATGGGAATCTCCAACCCCAGCTTTTTGTTGACTCGGTAGCGGCCAACCTGACCCAGATCGTAGCGCTTGGGATTAAAGAACATCCGCTCGATCAAACTGCGCGCCGTGTCCAGGTCGGGCGCCTCGCCGGAGCGCAAATGCCGGTAAATGGCCTCCAGGGCATCTTTTTCCGACTTGGCCGCGTCTTTTTTCAAGGTGTTGCTGATCACTTCCGGACCGAGAAAGCCGTCGGGTTTGAGTAACCGCACCGTCTTGATGCCCGATTTCTTGATTCGGTCCACCGCGTCTTCCGTCAGCTCCGCGTCTTTCTCCAGCAACAGCTCGCCGGTCTCGGTGTCGATCACATCCGCGACCGAAGTCCGTCCCAGATATTTCTTGATCTCCGCGCCTTTGACCTTAACCTCATCGACGAGGTCGAAGAGGTCGAGCAACTCTTTGTCGGACGAGTAGCCCAGCGCGCGCAGCAAGGTTGTCACCGGAAACTTCTTGCGCCGGTCGATGTAGACGTACATCACGTCGTTGATGTCGGTGGTAAACTCGACCCACGACCCGCGCAGCGGGATGATGCGCGCAGAATAGATCTTGGTCCCGTTGGGATGCACCAGCTCATCGAAGAAGACGCCGGGCGAGCGGTGCAACTGGCTGACCACAATCCGTTCTGCCCCATTGATGATGAACGTACCGCGGTCGGTCATGTAGGGAATGTTCCCCAAATAGACGACCTGCTCGATGGTCTCGGCGAAATCCTTGCCGTCGCTGTACTCATCTTTGATGGAAAGCTTCAGCTTGGCTTTCAGGGGCACCGAATAGGTGACCCCGCGCTCCTGACACTCGATCAAGTCGTACTTGGGTTTTTCCACATAGTACTCGACGAATTCCAGGCAGAAATTCTCCCGACTGTCGACGATGGGGAAAATCGTCTGGAACACCGCCTGCAAGCCGACATTCTTCCGCCGTTCCGGCGGGACGTCGTCCTGCAGAAACTCGCGGAAGGATTTCAGTTGGACATCTAAAAGATCAGGCAAGTCGATGACTTGCTTGAGCTTGGAAAAAGACTTGCGGTTGTTTTTCTGCATAAAGCAAACACACCTTGCGGTTTTGAGTCAGATAAATTACTTGAGCTCGACGGTCGCCCCCACCTCTTCGAGCTGCTTTTTGATGTCCTCGGCTTCCTCTTTCGAGACGCCTTCTTTCACCGGCTTGGGAGCGGAGTCCACCAAATCTTTGGCCTCTTTCAAGCCCAGGCTGGTGATGGCACGGACAACCTTGATAACTTGAATCTTCTTGTCGCCCGCGGCGGTGAGCACGACATCGAACTCGGTCTTTTCTTCCGCTGCCTCAGCAGGCGCACCCGGCGCGGCTCCTGCGCCCGGCATGGCCGCCACCACCGGAGCTTGAGCCGTAACACCAAAGCGATCCTCTATGGCCTTCACCAACTCGGAAAGCTCAAGAACGGTCATCTTCTCGATGGTCTCAAGAACGGAGGCAACCTGTCCATTTCCCCCCTTAGACGCTTTCGTCGCCTTTTTTTTCTCTGTTTTCTGTTCTGCAGCCGCAGCTTTCGCTTCTGCCATGTTTAACCTCCCGTAATAGAGATATGAAAAGTTACACTACTGACTACCGTCTTCTTTCTGCCTCTTAACCGCATCCAGAGCGTAGACCAGCTTACTCAACAGACCGTTAAGAGAATAAACGAGATTGCTCAGCGGCGCGTTCAACACGCCGGAAAGCCTGCCCAACATTTCCGGACGGGAAGGCAAAGTCGCCAGATCTTGCAGGCGTTCCGAATCCATCAAAACGCCTTCGAACAGGCATGCCTTGACGTTGAGCTTGTCCGATTTCCTGGAAAACGCATGGATGACCTTTGCGGGAGCCGCGGGGTCGTCCATGCCGAACGCGATACCTGTTGGCCCCTCCAAAAAGTCGAGCAACTCCTCGCAGCCCGCCGACTTCACTGACAGCCGCGCAAGCGTGTTTTTCACCACCCGGTACTGCACATTTGCACCACCAAACGCGCGGCGCAGTTCATTCATCTCTTCCACATTCAAGCCGCTAAAGTCGGTCAGGAACACGCTTTTGGCTTGATTCAACTGCTCGGCAACTTGTTCAACAACGGCTACTTTTTGCGTGGTTGGCATCTTCCTATCTCTGTGTTTGTAGATTTGTCACAATTCAACGAACCTCGTTCAACAGCGAAACCCGATCCACGGAAATCCCCGGCCCCATAGTGTTGGACAACGCCACCCGCTTCACATACTGACCCTTGGCGGCCGTCGGCTTCAGCCGAACCACCGTGTCCACAAATGCCAGCACGTTTTCGCGGATTTTTTCTTTATCAAAAGACGCCTTGCCCACCGAGGCATGGATGATCCCATACTTATCCACGCGGAACTCGATCTTGCCGGCCTTCAGCTCCTTGACCGCTTTCGCCACATCCATGGTGACCGTTCCACTCTTAGGGTTGGGCATCAACCCGCGGGGACCGAGAATCTTGCCCAGCTTGCCCACTTCCCCCATCACATCGGGCGTGGCCACGACCACGTCAAAATCCAGCCAGCCCTCCTGGATCTTTTTCACATACTCCTCAAAGCCCACATAGTCCGCGCCCGCCTCTTTGGCCTCATCTGCTTTGTTGCCTTTGGCCAGCACCAGAACCCTGACGTCCTTGCCCGTGCCGTGTGGCAGCGAGACCGTGCCGCGCACCACTTGATCGGCATGGCGAGGATCGACCCCGAGATTCATAGAAATCTCGACGGATTCGTCAAACTTCGCCTTTGCGGTCTTCTTGATCAGCTCCACGGCTTCGTCGAGCGAATAATCTTTGCCTCGCTCCACCACTGTTTCCAACTCTTTTAATCGCTTACTCGTTTTCATCGAACCTTCCCAAATGAACGCTTATTCCACCACGATTCCCATGCTGCGCGCCGTGCCTTCCACCATCCGCATCGCGGCCTCGATGTCGGCGGCATTCAGGTCCGGCATCTTTGTCTCCGCAATCTCGCGGACCTGCTCCCGGGTGACCTTGCCCACCTTGTTGCGATTGGGCTCTCCGGAGCCTTTCTCAAGCCCCGCGGCTTTCTTCAGCAGCACCGCGGCGGGGGGCGTCTTGGTCACAAAGGTAAAAGAACGGTCGGCATAAACTGTGATGACCACCGGAATGATCAAACCCTGCTTGTCCTGGGTTTTCGCGTTGAACGCCTTGCAGAATTCCATGATGTTCACCCCAGCCTGCCCCAAAGCCGGGCCCACCGGCGGGGACGGATTGGCGTTCCCGGCCGGAATCTGTAGCTTAACCGTTGAAATAACTTTCTTAGCCATTCAGAAGCGCGCTCCTTTCCAGTTACTTCTCCAACTCCACTTGCAGAAAATCCAGTTCCACCGGGGTGGAGCGACCGAAGATGCTGACCATGACCTTGAGCTTCTTCTTTTCCTGGTTGATCTCTTCCACGAATCCGGTGAAATCGGTAAACGGGCCGTCGATCACCTTGATGGGGTCGCCCACCCTGAACGGGACATCCAGCACCTCTTTGCCCCGGCTCTCTTCCACACGCCCCAGAATCCGGTCGATCTCCTCCTTGCGCAGGGCCTGCGGCTGGTTCCGGGGCCCGACGAAATTGGTGACACCGGGGGTGTTCAGAATCACGTGCTTTGCCGCGCTGTCAAGTACCGCCTCCACCAACATATAGCCGGGAAAAAAGGTGCGATTTTTCACCCGCCGCTTGCCTTCACGCATCTCGGTCACCTCTTCGGATGGAATCAAAATATTGGTAATCTTATCCTCCAAACCGAGATGCTTGATCTCTCCCTCAAGGTAAGCCTTGACTTTGCGCTCGTGCCCCGAGAGAACATGAATGGCGTACCACTTTTTTTCAGGTTCGCTCAAGAAGACTCCTTTAGAAGATCAGCTTCAAGATATGGGTCAGAATCCAATCTGACGCAAAAATAAACGCGACCAGCAACAAAGAGAGAACGATCACGATTACCGTCGAATCCTTCAACTCCTCGTACGTCGGCCAACTGACCTTCGACATTTCCTGATTAACTTCCGTGATAAACTTTGCCGGCTTCTCGATCAATTTCATCTCACCTTCTGTTAAATAAGACCGTGGCAGGTGAGGCAGGACTTGAACCCGCAACCGCTGGTTTTGGAGACCAGTGCTCTACCAGTTGAGCTACTCACCTGAAACAATGCCTCAGCGCGTTTCCTTGTGAATCGTGTGCTTGTTGCACGTGGGGCAGTATTTCTTGAATTCCACTCGCCCCGAATGCTTGGTTTTGTTTTTCGTCGTCGTGTAGTTTCTGTTCTTACAACCGGTGCACTCCAAAACAACCAAAACACGCATAAAACCACCCTTGCCTATATAGTTTAACAAACGCCTGACAAAAAAGAGCCCACGACCGGGATTGAACCGGTGACCTCATCCTTACCAAGGATGTGCTCTAC
>CAYQOI010000017.1:0-16246 GCA_964419085.1 uncultured Cytophagia bacterium
GGCCGGGATGGTACACAGCCAAGGGGTCATCGGCCTCGGTGAGCTTCACCGGCGCACTCGTGGAGCTCAACATCTGCCACAGATGGTCCTCGGTGGTGGCGTCCAGGCCTCTGCCCATTTCCACTGCGACCATCGGTCCGGAAAACGTCACCAGACCGCAGCGAGCAAACAGCGCGAGCTGTAAGGCGGTGATGTCGCTGTAGCCCAGGAGAATCTTCGGGTTTCCCGCGATAAGCTCAAAATCGAGGCGGTCCAGGATTCTGGGCGTGCCGTAGCCGCCGCGGGTGCAAAAAACCGCGCGCACCTCGGAATCGGCAAACATATCTGTCAGGTCGCGGGCGCGTTCCTGGTCGCCGCCGGCCAGGTAGCCCCGTTCCTCGTAAATGCTTCGACCGAGCTTTACCTGGAACCCGCGACTTTGCAGGTATGCGATGCCCTTGACCAATCTCTCCGGCATCATGGGGCTCGCTGGTCCCACGATGCCGATGGTGTCACCGGGATTGAGTTTTGGCGGCTTAAGTGTCGAGCTCACAATGGGAGAAAGCTTGTGCGCGTCATCTCGGGTTAAAAGCGCATTTCACCGTTCAACAAATCGAAAACTTCGCTGTAGTTGGCAATGCGATATTCGCCGATGTCGTATCTGAAAATCACCCTGCGATGGTAATCGAGATAATTCCACACGATGAGGGGTCGGTTGTTGAACGACCGGTTCAGGTAATTGTTGTAGTTGAACGGCTTATCGACGTAGTCCGGCGGTCCGAGCTTGATGAAAACCATGCCCATGTCCGTCCGCCACCCCGTTTTGCCACCGCGGAACTTTTCATTGACAAATCGAACCCGCTTGTAGTACTCTTCCATGTACTCATTATAGCGTGTTTTGGGGGTGGGGTCTCGTTTCTTCCAGAATTCGTTGAACAACCGAATTCGCTCCTCACCGGTGGCGGCCTTCAATTTTTTGAACTCGTCTTTCTTGGCGATGTAAACCAACACCTCGATGGCCTGGTCCAGGTCTTCGAACAGCGGTTGGGAGTCGGGACAGTTGCATTGGATGGTCTGTTCTGCGTGCAGCGTCTGGTCAAGCGCTTTGGCGAAAAGGCTAAACCGGTGTTTACCATCGGCGATGTTGTGCTGGTCGAGCTTTAGCCATTGCCCGGTCACACGCCCTTTGCTCGGGAAGCGCATACGACCTTGCTGGACCACGGTGTCCTGAGGGCCAACCACCTGGTAAGACACGTCGATCGTGTCGGACTCGGGCACGTTGTAAACCTCGAAGTAGGCGTACAGGTCTGCAGCAGCGCCGCTCCCCGCTGGACGCGTCGCATCAGCAACGCGTTCGGCGCTAAGCGAATCCACAAACACGATGTCGCTCAGCAGCAGCTTGTCGCTGGAGAAATCTCTGACCGTAACGGTTCCTTCTCTTTTTCCGGTGCGCCGGGTCTCCTTGTCGGTAAGCTCGACTTTGAAGCGGTAAAACCCGGGGGGCAAGTCCAACACCGCAGAAGTGGTGTTTCTTTTGATGGTGGAGTTGGTCTCATCGAAGTTGTCCGCGTCCACATGCCCGCTCCACTTGGCACGGTCCACCTCATTTCCGGTGGTATCTAAGAAAACAACCCGGGCTTCGAAATCGGCGCGAAATGATTTCTTTTTGAACTTGATGAATTGCAGCTCGTCGTTGACAAAGGTGAGCTGGACTTTCAACCGGCTAAATCCGCTCAGATCCGACAGGGTGTTGAACATTTCCACGCCGAATGCCGGCACGTCGGCGGGCTGCCTGGCCGGCTCCAGGTGGAAATCCTTCGTTTTGATGCGCTGACCCGCGGCCGGACTCTGAAGCACCAGCAGACCCACCAGACTCAGGGCTGCCATCGCCCCCCATCGTTTTGAGAATCGAAATGACGTCACGTCGTCTACTTCAAGATTTCGTAAAGGGTTTCAGGATTTTCCAGCCGGTAGTCGCCGAAGCCGTTTTCATCGAAAAACAAGAACTCCCGGTTGTAGCGGTAGTAGACCCACAGTTGCATGGCCTTGATGGTTCGGCCGGGAAGCGGAGCGAATCGCTGGTTGAACGGATTACGCTCGATGAGGTCGGGCGCGCCCAGCATGACGTAGACCCAACCGCGATCAGTGCGCCACCCTTCTTTCTTGAAGCCCGGGAAATTCTCATTGGCGTACTGAATACGCTGGTAGTACTCCTCCAGCAACTCGTTCTCCGGCGTGTCAGGGGTAGGATCGCGTTCCTTCCAAAAATCGATAAATGCCTGATGTTTTTGCTTCGGGCTCGTCTTGCGCAGCTTCTTGTACACCTTACCCGGAGCGATATACTTCAACACCTCGATGGCCTGGTCGAGACTCGTGATGGAGGAAGGGATGCCTTCCAGGAACCAGTCGAGGGGCCTCTTCACCGAGACCGTGTCGCCCTTGTAGCTTACCTGCAGGTTCATCATGTATTTGCCATGCGAAAGCGAGTCCCCATCGATCTGAATGAAATTGCGGGTCACCTTCCCCTCGCTCGCGCTGACATAGTGCCGGTGCAGGTACGTGACCTTTTCGGGACTGACAAAGTCGTACTGCACATCGAAGCTGTCGGCGGCTGTGACGTTGTAGACCTCCAGATAGGCGTACAGTTTTGAGTCGGCATGCTTGATGCTGGAGACGCGCGGGCGAAACGTGAAATTGCCATTTTCGTCTTTGGTGTAGCCGTCCAGGAACAAAATGTCGGAGGTTGAGAGCGCGTTGCCCGAATAGTCGCGCAGCACGATGCCGCTTTCCTGTCTTGCGGTGTGCAGGGTTTCCATATCCTGCAACCCCACCGTCACGCGGTACGGGTTGGGCGGCAGATCAAACGTCACCTTGGTGATTTTGTAGGTTCGGGTAGAATGCGCTTCGTCCAACGACCCGGCCTTCACCTGTTCCTTGAGAATCTTGCCATCGACGCGCTGCCCGGTGTCATCGAAAACCGCGATGGAATACTCGTAGTTCGCCTCAAAGCCCTCGCCCTTGGCCTTGATGAACTGCAACTGGCTGTTGGTAATTTTCAGATAAAGGTCCAGGCGGCTCAGCGTGGAATCCCCGGCAGCCTGATTGACCAAATCCATGGAAAACAGCGGTGCGTCGCTCGACGATGCCTCCGCAAACCCGGAATCGATCCTGATGGCCAAAAGCAAGAAGCAACCGGCAAGAAACACACCGGTGTTTGTAAACAAGCCTCTCATATTCATACCTCACAATAATGTGAAGAAACGCGGCCCGCGCGCGGCATCGGGTCGTTTCTGATGATCCCCTTCAGTTCGTATTCCGAGCAACCGGTCACCTCCACCGTTACAAACGCTCCGGCCGCGAGGTCATCGTCTGCCTGGAGCAAAACGGCGTTGTCGATCTCCGGACAATCCCATGAAGTTCTGCCTTTGAAAATGCGGCGTTCCCCATCGAATTCGTCCACGACCACTTCCCGCGCCGTGCCCAGCAGTTGCTTGTTCTTTTGCAAAGAGATCTCGGCTTGAAGGTCGTTGAGTTCCGCCAACCGTTCTTGCTTGAGATGGTCCGGCACCTGATCCGGAAAATGATAGGCCGGCGTCCCTTCCTCGCGCGAATATGCAAACAGACCCAGCCGCTCGAATTGCACCTCCAGCAGGAAATCAGCGAGCTCGCGATGGTCCTGCTCGGTTTCTCCTGGAAATCCGACGATGAACGTCGAGCGGAGGGCGATGTCGGGATTGGCCTGCCGGAGTTTCTCGATCAGCCGCTCGATCTCTTTTCTCGTCACTTTTCTGGCCATCTTTTTCAGAATACGATCCGAGATGTGCTGAATGGGCACATCCACATAGCTAAGAACGTCCGGCGCATCGGCGATTATTTCAATTACATCGTCACCGAAGTGCGCAGGGTAGGTGTAGAGCAAGCGAATCCACCGAAATGACTTCAGGTCTATCAGTCGGCGCAGCAGTGCGGGCAGTTGTCCCTGACCGTAGCGGTCGCGGCCGTAAATGGTGCTGTCCTGCGCGATGAGCAGCAACTCCCGTACGCCCCTATCCGCGAGCATCTGCGCCTCGTCCACCAGCATTTCCAACGGCTTGCTGCTGAACGGGCCCCGGATAGCCGGAATGGCACAGAAGGTGCACGGGTTCTCACACCCCTCGGAAATCTTGAGGTACGCGTAGTGACGCGGCGTCATCAGCTCGCGCTCGCCAAGAAGCTCCCGTCTGAGGTCAAGCTGTCGTACCAGACCGCGCAGGACCTCTGTCATGTCGCGATTACCGTAAAACCCGTCCACTTCGGGAATCTCTTGCATCAGCTCATCGCGGTAACGCTGTGAAAGGCACCCGGTGACAAACACCCGGCGACACGTGCCCCGGCGTTTCAGCTCCACGGCCTGGAGAATCGCATCCACGGACTCCTCCTTGGCGCCGTCGATAAAACCACACGTGTTGAGGATGATGGTCTCCGCGTGCAGCGGGTCGTCGACGAACTCGACACCCTCTCCCTTCAATCCGCCCAACAGAACCTCAGAGTCCACGAGATTCTTGGCACACCCCAATGTAGTCAAGTTTATTTTCATTGAAACAGCGCCTCGACAAACGTCCTGGAATCGAAGGGTTTCAAATCCTCCATCGTCTCCCCCAGACCGATGAACCGCACGGGCAACTTCAGCTGACTGTGCACCGCGAGCACCATGCCTCCCTTTGCGGTGCCGTCGAGTTTGGTCACCACGGTTCCGGTCACGTCTACGGCATCCTTGAACTGCCTGGCCTGGTTCAGCGCGTTCTGGCCGGTGGAGGCATCCAGCACCAGCAACACCTCGTGCGGCGCGCCGGGCATGGCCTTACCCAACACCCGGTGTATTTTCTTGAGTTCTTCCATCAGGTTGACTTTCGTGTGCAACCTCCCTGCCGTGTCCACGATCAAGACATCCACGTGCCGCGCCTGGGCTGCGCGCACCGCGTCAAATGCCACCGCGGCCGGGTCTGCCCCCGACTGGTGCCGCACGATATCGACACCCGCCCGGCGGGCCCAGATTTCCAGTTGTTCAGTGGCCGCGGCGCGGAAGGTATCCGCGGCCGCCAACAGGACTTTCTTGCTCCGGTCGTGATAGATCTTAGCGAGTTTGGCTATCGTGGTGGTCTTACCGGTTCCGTTAACACCCACAACCATGACCACGAAAGGTTTCACGGCAGGCTCAAAGAAACGCGCTTCGAAAGAACCGTTGGCCTGCTCGTCACCGAGCTGCCCAATAAGCTCACGCTTGAGGAGATCGATGAGTTCCTGCGGTTCGCGAAACCCTTCTTTGAGCACGTGTGTCTGGAGACGCTCGATGATCTGCACTGAGGTCTCTACGCCCACATCCGCGCGGATGAGAATCTCCTCGATCTGCTCCAGGAGCTCCGAATCGATTTCGAACTTGTTCTTCACCAGTTTGACAATCTCGTCCACAAACCCCTGGCGAGTCTTGGTCAAACCTTGCTTGAATTTTTCCAGCAGTGATGCCATTTCAAGTCGCTTGCTTTTCCGAGTAGATGATGCGGAACAGTTTTATCGCGTAGCTGATGGAAGAGAGGACCACCATGGCCACGCTCGCCCAAAGAAAGATCCACTTCGCTTGATCCACCCGCAAGGTGAACAGGATGAGCATCAAGGCGATCACGCTTACCGTGAGTTTGCCGATCATGTTGGATTCCACCACGATCTTGCTGCGCACCGCCAAAAACAGGCCGGCCAGCAGGATCGCGAGGTCGCGCGCCAAAATCAGCAACAGAAACCAGAGCGGCAGGTCGCGCAACTTGACCAGCAGGAACGCCACAAGCGCCACCGCGATCTTGTCCGCGATGGGGTCGAGAATTCGCCCGAGGTCCGATTGCTGCTTGAGCTTGCGCGCCAGCTTGCCGTCCAGCAAGTCGGTGCTCCCCATCACCAACATCAAGGCAACGGCATAGTAACTGTGTTGCTCGCCGCTCATCGTCAGAAGGTAATACAACGGGATGAGCAGAATTATTCTGAGTATGCTCAAAATATTCGAAATGTAGAACAGCTCTTTTGCCGGCAACGGTTTCTCCCCTAGGTAGATTCACGCCCGGACGAACAACCGCATCACCTCGAAAATCAAAGATGGGTGGTTGATCAAGGCAGACTTGAAAATGTTCACGATCGTGCGTTTCTCCACCGGCAAGCGCAAAATCGCATCCGCCGTTCGGTTCAGATCCTCATCGGTCAGCTTGTAAATGGCCTTCTTGATTCTATAGAACCGCTCATGATTCTTGCCTTCGGCGGCCTGCCATTTTCTGGCGTATTCCGCCAGGCGTTTTTCGGAAAAATCGTCTTCCTGCACCGCACGAGCCGCCACCCGGCCGGCAAGCCGGCCCGCGATCATAGCGGTGGTGATGCCGCCACCGGAGACGGGATTGACCTGGTGCGCCGCGTCGCCCACCAACATGAGGCCGTCGGCCACGATCTTTTTCAGCGTCGGCGCACACGGCACGCCACCGACCACGGTGTAGAGCACCGCAGCGTGCGGGAAGTGCCGGTCGATGAATTTCTTCAGATAATGTTGCGCCGACTTGTATTTGGCAAACTCCCCGGAAATGCCCAGCCCCACGTTGGCCAGCCGGTCGCTTTTCGGAAAAACCCAGAGATATCCGCCGGGCGCCACATCTCGGCCGAAATAAAAGTAGACGTACTTCGGGTCGAGCTTGATGTTGGACAGCGTCATCTGTATGCAGCTCTCCAGGTCTCGCAATTTGACGTTGGTGCGGAGTCCTGCCCATCGCCCCACTCGCGACTCGACGCCGTCGGCGCCGATCACCACGTCGCCGCGGATGTCGTACGTTTTCCCCAAATGCTGGACCCGAACGCCCTCCACCCTGCCGTTGGGCTTGATGAGATCGAAAACGTAGGCCTTGGTGTACACCTCGGCTCCATTCTCCGCGGCCATGCGAACCAGGTCGTAATCGAAGATCTTCCGGTCCAGCATGAGGCCGCGGTCCGATTGGCCTTCGACCAGGACTTCCCGGCCGTTTGGCGCCACCAGCACGAGCCCCTCGATGACGTTGCTGATCCAGCGGGGATCCGGCTCCACGACCTCTTTGAGCCCTTTCTCCCCGACCGCTTCCGCGCAACGCACCGGCACGCCCACCTCACGGTCCTTCTCCAGCAGCACGACCCTCGCTCCCCCTTCAGCCGCGTGTCGGGCCGCCCACGCGCCGCCCGGTCCGCCGCCTACGACGATGCAGTCATAGTGCTGTCGCACTGATGTTCCTCCAGTTCCTCCAGGGGAGCCAGCGTCTCAACCGGGCAGACCCACACGCACAGCATGCAATCGATGCAGCGCGCATTGATGGCAATCCGGGCCTCGTACAGATCGATGGCGTCCACCGGACAGACCGCCACACAGGTTCCGCAAAAATCGCACTTGTCGTTGATCACCCCGATCATACCATAGCCCTATGTTGACAGATTCGGATAGTTGATCCCGAATCTGAGTTTGTAGTAAAGCTTGGACGCCGCGTAAACGCCCAGCAGCAACAAGAAAAAGTCATAGCGGCCATATATCAGCGACCACTTGATGCCGACGGTGAACGCGAGAAGCAGGATGGGATATTTGATCGCCCGCATCACGTCTTTCAAGCGCAGTCGAAAACCTGCCCACACGAAAAACGGAAAGGAAAAAAAGGCAGGATAGAAAATGATCTCGTCATTCAGAAAGTACGCGGAGACCATCGATATGGTTTCCAGAAGCAACGCCACGTAGATGGTCGTTTTCATCCCGTACTTCACCCCGAACGTGATCTTTTGGCTGGCGGCGTCGCCCTGCACATCCAACAGCGTGGTACACAGGTAGACCGAGGCCACCGCGCACACGTAAGGCACCGAGTGAAGCAGCACCGTCTCCGCCGGCCGGCCGTAGACCAGCCATCCCGCGGCAAAAATCAGCAACGCGCCCAGCGCATTGGCCAGCAACCCCAGAAGCGGGCGGTCTTTGAAACTGAACGGTGAAAAGCTGTACAGATAGCCGGTCAGCAGCAAAATCGCGAGGAACAGCGTCCCCATTTGCACGGAAAAAACAAACGCAAACCCCAGCGCCGCAGCAATCAAAATGACGGATTCGATGAATGCGGCTTTGGGCGTCAAATGCCCCTGTGCGATGAGGAAGAGCTTGCGGTTTTTGTCGTCCGTATGCCGATCCATGATCTGGTTCAAAATGAAGACCGCGCCCATCAAAAGCGTCAGAAATGTGCCCACCCAGATGAAATCCGGCTGCGGCGAAAGGTGACCGTTGGTGGCGGCGGCATCGGCCACCACCGCAGCATCCACCTTGCTCTCGGTGTAAAACCCGGCCAGAAACACCGTCCACACCGGGAAAAACAGCGTGGGTCGCAGAACAAAAATGTAATCAAAGAGTTTAAGAATTCGCTTCATCGGCTATCCCAGTTTTTCCTCCTCTCTCTTCCAGTTGGAACTTTCCCATATTCTCTTCCGGCGTAAGCGGATAGTCTCCGGTAAAGCAGGCCGTGCAGAACCCGTCGTTGCGCTCCGAGACCGCGCTGACCATTCCCTCCAGGGACAGATAGCCCAGGCTGTCGACCCCCAAAAACTCCCGAATCTCTTCCACGGATTTGTTTGCCGCGATGAGCTCTCCCTTGGTGGGGAAATCCATCCCATAAAAACAAGGCGAGATGATGGGCGGCGAGCTCACCCGCACATGGACTTCCTTGGCGCCGGCCCGGCGCAGCATCTGTGTGAGCTGCTTGAGCGTCGTGCCTCGGACGATGGAATCCTCGACGACCACGACTCTCCGCCCTCTGAGCACGCCTTCCACGGGATTGAACTTCACCCGCACGTTGAAGTCCCGCTCCGACTGCTCCGGATGAATGAAGGTGCGTCCCACGTAGTGGTTTCGAATCAAACCGATTTCGAATTTGATGCCGGAGCGATTGGCGTAGCCCAGCGCCGCAGTGTTGGAAGAATCCGGCACCGCGATCACGATGTCCGCTTCCGCGGGATGCTCCAGCGCGAGGTTTTTGCCCAGCTTGCGGCGCGCCCGGTCGACGTTTTCATCGAAGATCTTGCTGTCGGGACGGGAAAAGTACACGTACTCGAAGATGCACGCCCGCCGCTCCGCCTTTTCCGGCAACCAGTAGGTGGAAACCTCCTGCTCCTGCAGCACGACGATCTCGCCGGGCCCGATCTCGCGCAGGTACTCCGCTCCGATCAAGTCCAGCGCGCATGACTCCGACACGATGAAATGCGCACCGTCTTTGCGTCCGAGACAAAGGGGCCGCCACCCCCGGGGATCGCGCACGCCGATCACCTTGTCCTGGGTGAGCAAAACGATGGAGTACGCGCCCTTGAGCTGGGAAAACGCCTCCTGAATCTTCTGCACGATGTCCTCTGCGGCCGAGCGCGCCATCAGGTGCAGAATCACCTCGGTGTCGGAGGTGGTCTGAAAGATGGCCCCCTCCTCCACCAACTTCGCCCGCACCGACCGCGCGTTGACAAAATTGCCGTTGTGGGAAATGGCGAGCTGGCCTTCCCTGAAATTCACCAGGAAGGGTTGCGCGTTGTTGAGAAGGGTGGAGCCGGTGGTGGAGTAGCGGTTGTGTCCCACGGCCAGGTGCCCTTTGAGCGCCTTCAGCACGCTCAGGTCGGAGAAAACGTGGTTCACCAACCCCATGCCCACGTGGCGGTACACCTGCTTGCCGTCGGTGGAGACGATCCCGGAACTCTCCTGCCCGCGGTGCTGCAACGCGTACAAACACTGATAGGCGTAGATCGCTGCGTCCGGATGGCCATACACCCCGACCACCCCACAATTAGCCTGCGGTTTATCCAGCCCGCTAACGAGACGAAGCTCCGACTTTTTGTTCAGTTCCATCAAATCTGCTCAAAACAGTCCCGGAAACAGGACGAGAAAGATCAGCAACGCGGCGATGGAAATGGGGGCGACAAAACGAATGCCGAAGGCAAAAACCGCGGCCGTCTTCCCTTCGGCGCCCCCCAACTGGATTTCGTGCTTAAAGCTTGCAACGCCCCACTTCCAGCCCACGAACACCGACACGCCCAGCGAGCCGATGATGAGCGAGTACTGCCCGAATACGATATTCATCAAATCCAGAAAGCTACCGCTGAGCGCGGCCGGCACGCCGGCCAGGAACGCCGCTCCGCCCGCAACCAGCACGGCCTTCTTGCGCGTCCATTTCAACTCATCGATGAAATACGCAGCGGGCACCTCCACAATGGAAATCAGCGACGTGATCGCAGCAATCCCGAGAAGCACGAAAAAGCCGGTACCGAAGAGATTCCCGAGAAAGATCTTGTTGAACACGTTGGGCAGCACCACGAAGATCAAGCCGGCTCCGATTTTGGGATCCAGATTGAATGCGAAAATCGCCGGCATGATGGCAAATCCGGCCATCAGCGCGATGAGCGTATCCAGGCCGGCCACCCACGCGGCGGAGGAGATGATGCTGTCCTTCCTGGACAAATAACTTCCGTAGGTGATCATCGTCCCCATCCCCAGGCTCAGCGAAAAGAAGGCCTGGCCAATCGCTGCGGCAACCCCCTTCAGCGACAGATGGCTCCAGTCCGGCTTCAGGTAAAAAGCAAGCCCTTTTTCTGCGCCAGGCAGCGTTACCGAGCGAGCCACCAACAAAACCAGAATGACCAAAAGAATGGGCATGAGAATCTTCGACCAGCGCTCGATGCCGCCTTTGACGCCGCCGAAAAGAATCAGCATGGTGAGGAACATGAACGTGGCGTGCAAGCCGATGGACGCAAAAGGATTGGAGATGAAATCGGTGAACGCGGTGGCAATTTGGTCCGGGCCCATGTTCGTAAATGTGCCTGCGGCAGTCTTGAAGATGTAGCCCAAAGTCCAACCTGCAACCACCGAGTAAAACGACGAAATGCCCCACCCGGTGAGTACGCCCAGCATGCCCAGATACTTCCAGCCGCTTTTGGGCGCCAGCGCGTTGTACACGCCCACCGGATTCTTCTGAGTGTTCCGTCCCAACGACAATTCCGCCATCATCACCGCGAGGCAGATGAACACCACGCTGATGAGATAGACCAGCACAAAGGCCGCGCCGCCGAACTGTCCGGTGGTTGTGGGAAACCGCCAGATGTTGCCCAGCCCGATGGCCGAACCCGCGCCGGCCAGAATAAATCCGATTTTCGAAGACCATGTACCTCGATCACTGGTAGCGGTAGTCATTCCTGCACTCCCTCCGTTTGATGTTGTGCGAAACTGATTCCACCTTGCTTGAAGTTTCTTAGCCTGAAGAATTCACAAACTGACGCGGTCCGCTCATTTTGTGTGTCACTCCGGCTCCGCCACTTGGGGGCTGCCGGAATCTCGTGGCACGAACCGACGTATGGACAAAGATTCCGGTATTTTTCGCAATTTCGCTTTCGCTGAATTGCAAAAAAAGCCGGGATGACAGCTTAAGTTCATACATTTCAAAATGTTCAGTCCTAGCTTTTTGCCTTTTGTGAGTAATCCAGACTAAAATCTCAGCCGCAACGAGACCCCCGTCAGACCGAAACTCCGGGACCGCACCGTCGGTCTTAGTCCTCCCACTCGCAACTCCAGGTCCGGACCGGTATCGAAATCGTAAAGATGCGCGTCGATGTACGCGTCCAGCATGCTGAGCGCGGTCACCGCGCCCATGAGCCAAAAAGTCAGATTCCGTCTATCGATGTACAATTCGTGTTTCGAAGTCCCATCCGGGTGGTCCGAAGCTTTACTATTGTAGCGAAGCATCAAGAATATCAGAACTCCTTGTGCGGAAACCACCAGGCCTGCCTTGATAAACTGGTGATTGTACACCTGTCCCCAGCCCGGAAACGCCAGCGATCGCAACATCGCTCCTTTGGGCGATTTCTTCTGCCTTTTGCGCACAATCGAGTCCCGTTTCACCGGCTGACTGAGGTTCGGGGTCGCAGATTGTGCGGCACAGTCCGGGCTAAACACCCCGTTTTGCAAAACAAAGAGAAGGATCAGGCTCAGACCAATTCTCGTCACGCACATGCACCAACATTTTCACCGTGGAAGTACAGGCGTGACTGCCTGCCAACACCGTCAGCATCAATCGGGAAGGTCTTCAAAGTCTGCATCTTCTACATCGAGTTTGCTCAAGTCCAGGGGGGTGTTTCCTTTGCTTTCGCCCTTGATTTCCGATTTTGGCTTGCCACCATCTTTGAGCCAGCCACTGAAAACCTTGATGGCGAGATACAACAAAAGCCCCCAAAGAATTAAGCGCAGCAGCATGACACTACCGCCCCGTAGGTGAATAGTATTGTGTGCCCGAAATCGGGCGTGTGACTTGCTCCACGAGATCGTGGAAATCGGCGTCGTTGTTTACGAAGTCGATCTGAGTTGTGTTGATAATCAACAACGGCGACGTTTTGTAATTGATGAAAAACCGGTTGTACGCCTCATTAAGCGCGCGAATATAGTCTTCGGTGATATGCTTTTCGTAGTCACGGTTCCGTCTCTGAATGTTCGCCATCAAACGCTTGGTGTTGGATTGTAGGTACAGCACCAGGTCTGGCCTGGGAACATCCTGTTCCAACAGAGAGGCGATTTTATCGTAAAGAAAAAGCTCCCGCGCCTCCAAATTGAGCGAGGCAAAGATGCGGTCCTTCGCAAAGATGTAATCTGCTACCAGCAGGCTGTGAAAAAGTTCCCGCTGCGGAATTTCCTGCTGCTGGCGGTAGCGGCTCAGCAGAAAAAACAGCTGCGTCTGGAACGCGTACTGCTTGGGGTTTGCATAGAAATCCTTCAGGAACGGGTTTTCTTCATGCTTTTCCAACAGGACCCTGCCGCCGAAGTATTCCGCCAGCCGGTGTGCCAAACTGGTCTTGCCCACACCGATCACGCCCTCTATCGCGATGTACTGCAAGTGCGCGGGCGGGCGGTTGACGTCAGCAGGCAACATACCGCTCCTTCGGCAAGAAAAGCCTCAACCCGGTTGGCTCGGGAATTGCGGAGAGCAGCTCGTCGACAGGGGTGCCGCCGGGAGGTGCGCAGAAATCCGGCGTAATCTCACGAATGGGCACCAGGACGAAATCGCGGCGCGCAGCTTCGGGATGAGGGATTTGCAGGGCAGGCGCATTCAAAACGCGGTCGCCCCAGTAGAGAATATCGATGTCGATGGTTCTGGCGTCCCATTTGCCGGTGCGGACGCGGCCAAGCTCCCGTTCGATGCGTTGGCACGCGGCCAGCAACGCTTCCGGGGCCAGGGTCGACCCCACCAGGACCACCATGTTCAAATAATCGTTCTGTTTTAGTTGGCCCAAGGGGTGTGATTCGTAGATAGACGAGTAATTCAGCAGAACCGTTTCCGGTAGACAGGCGAGCTGGTGTAAGGCCTGAGACAAGTTCGCCAGGCGGTCTCCCAGATTCGCTCCCAGGCCCAGATAAATGCGCTCCGCGGTCATGGCATCAGAGGGAGGCTGACCGTTGGATCTCAACCTCGATTCCGTCTTGAATTCCACGAATTGGGGCATGTGGCTTCCGAACACGTACCACCACCTGTTCGACGCGGTATTTTTGCAGCACGTCCCGAGCGATCTTCTCAGCCATGGTTTCCAACAAACGAAACGGGCCGGATAAAATCACCTGTTCAACCGTTTCGAAGACCGAGTAGAGATCGACCGTGTCTTTGAGTTTGTCCGTCCGCGCAGCTTCACGTACGTCGGTTACCAACTCCAGATCCACTTCAAATCGCTGCCCGATTTCGCGCTCTTCATCCCAAACGCCGTGATATGCGTGGAATGTCATGTTGTTGATTTTGAGGACGTCTTGTGGCAAGAAGCAACCAAAATAAAAAGGCGAAAAGACCGCCTTCTAGGTGAAAAAAAACCGTCCAACTTTCATATTTACAGTACCAAACGAATATATTAAAAACTTGATTCTTTGTCAAGACAAAAAAAGGCCGCCTATCCGAGGACAGACGGCCTTCAAACAGCATCCTAAAAGAGGCGATCAGTACATGCCGCCCATGCCGCCACCACCCGGCATCGGAGGTGTGGATTTCTCCGGCTCGGGTTTCTCCACGATGGTGGTTTCGGTCATGAGCAAGAGCCCGGCAACGCTGGAGGCATTCTCCAGGGCCACGCGGGTCACCTTGGTCGGGTCGATGACACCGGCCTTGACCATATCGACATATTCTTCGGTTTCCGCGTTGAAACCGAAGTTCACGTCGCTGTTCTCCTTGACCTTCTGCACCACGATGGAGCCTTCCCAACCCGCGTTGTTCGCGATCTGGCGCAGGGGCTCTTCGAGAGCACGCCGCACGATGTCGACGCCGATCTTCTCATCGCCTTCCAGCTTCAACGAATCCAACGCTTTAAGGCACCGTACCAATGCCACGCCACCGCCGGGAACGATCCCTTCCTCGACCGCGGCCCGGGTCGCGTGCAGCGCATCTTCAACGCGCGCCTTTTTCTCCTTCATCTCCACTTCCGTCGCCGCACCGACCTTCAGCACGGCCACGCCGCCCGCGAGCTTGGCCAGCCGCTCCTGCAGCTTTTCGCGGTCATAATCGGAAGTCGTGGTCTCGATCTGCTTCTTGATCTGCGCGATGCGACCCTTGATGTCATCGGTCTTGCCCGCGCCTTCCACGATGGTCGTGTTGTCTTTGTCGATGGTGACCTTCTTGGCCTTACCCAGGTCGGACATCGTGGCGTTCTCCAACTTGAAGCCGGCTTCTTCGGAGATGACGCGTCCGCCGGTCAGGATGGCGATGTCCTCGAGCATGGCCTTGCGCCGGTCGCCAAATCCCGGGGCCTTCACGGCCGCGACCTTCAGCGTGCCGCGCAGCTTGTTCACCACCAGAGTGGCCAGAGCTTCGCCCTCCACATCCTCCGCGATGATGAGCAACGGCTTGCCCATCTGCGCCACCTTCTCCAGGATGGGCAGCAGATCCTTCATCACGCTGATCTTCTTGTCGTGAATGAGGATCATCGGCTCTTCAAGTTCCACTTCCATGGATTCGGCATTGGTCACAAAATACGGGGAAAGATAGCCGCGATCGAACTGCATTCCTTCCACCACTTCCAGGGTGGTCTCGGTGCTCTTGGCCTCTTCCACCGTGATCACGCCGTCCTTACCCACTTTATCCATCGCGTCAGCGATGAGCTCGCCGATGGACATATCGTTGTTGGCGGAAATGGCACCCACCTGGGCGATTTCGGTCTTTCCCGGAACAGGCTTGCTCATCTTCTTCAGCTCATCGACCACCGCAACCACTGCCTTGTCGATGCCGCGCTTCAGATGGGTGGGATTGGAACCCGCGGTCACGTTCCTCAGCCCCTCGCTGAAAATCGCCTGGGCCAGGATGGTCGCCGTGGTGGTACCGTCGCCCGCCGCGTCGCTGGTCTTGGAGGCGACTTCCTTCACCATCTGTGCGCCCATGTTTTCGATGGGATCTTCCAACTCGATCTCTTTGGCCACGGTCACGCCGTCTTTGGTTACCGTGGGAGCCCCGAATTTCTTGTCGATGACAACGTTTCTGCCCTTGGGCCCAAGGGTCACTTTCACGGCCGAAGCCAGTTTGTCAAGGCCACGCTTCAAAGAGGTGCGCGCCTCTGCACTGAAATCGATTAATTTTGCCGCCATATTTCAACCTCCGTGATTGAATCGGTTCGTAATTGTCAAAATGGTTAGATGATCGCGAGAATGTCGCTCTCACGCATGATGAGATACTCTTCGCCGTCGATGGTCACCTCGGTTCCCGAGTACTTGCCGTAAAGCACGCGGTCTCCTTTTTTCACCTCCATCGGAACCTTGTTGCCCGCCTCATTGATCTTGCCGGGCCCAATCGCAACGACTTCGCCCTCCTGAGGCTTTTCCTTGGCGGTATCCGGAATGATGATCCCGCCCTGCTTCTTTTCCTCAGGGTCGATGGGCTTGACGATAACCCGATCAGCCAATGGTTTGACGTTCATACTTCGCCTCCTTTATTTTTAGTCACTTAGGTCAATAATTTAGCACTCATTTAACCGAAGTGCTAACAAAACAACGACAAATATACATTCTCTGAACTAAAATGTCAAGAGAAATTTGCGCAAAGAATTGAAACCGGATTGCCTCGTCGCCCGCGGGCGTCCGGCTCGCGCAAATATGGCGGCCGGACGAGAAAACACGAGTCAGCACAATGGAAGTTCCGCGCAGAAGGAATCTGCCGGACTCCGCTGACCGGGCGACACAGGCCGCCCCGCGGGCCATTTGCTGTCTCTTATACACATCTGACGC
>CAYQOI010000018.1:0-9997 GCA_964419085.1 uncultured Cytophagia bacterium
TTCCCTGCGGTGACGGCTTCCCCCAGAGCACGTCGAACATCGCCTGAGACGAACTCACAGTTGTGCACGCGGTTGAGCTCACAGTTCCGCCGCGCATCCGCGACGGCCTCTTCCACAACTTCGAATCCCACCACAGCGCGGACTCGGTCCGCGATGGTGAGGGAAATGGAACCCGCGCCGCAGTACAGGTCGTACACCAGCTCGCTTCCGCCAAAATCGGCCAGTTGCGACACGCAGCGAAAGAGGCGTTCCGCGCCCCGGGTGTTGGTCTGGAAAAAAGAATTCGCGGAAATCTCAAACAAGCGTTCGCCCAACCGTTCCTGAATGGTTCCGGGACCGAGGAGCACCCGCTCTTCGTCGCCGGTGGCCACCTGCGCCTTTTTCCGGTTGATATTGTGAACCGCGGTGGTGATCTCGGGAAAGCGCTGCGCCAGGCGTTCCACCAGCGTTTCCACCGCGGGATAAGACTCCGGCAGCGCGGCCGTGACCAGGTTGACCATCACCTGACCGGTGTGCTTGCCCTCGCGAACCACCAGATGCCGCCAGAAGCCGGTGTGGTCATTGGTGCTGTACGGCCGAATCCCGCTGCGGCCGGCAAAATCGCGCACAAACTTCAGGATGTCGACGCTGAGTGGAGACTGCAGATGGCACTCATCGATGTCCAGAATACGGTCGAAGCGACCCCGCACGTGAAGCCCCAGGGCAAAGTCGCGCGGCTTTGTGATTCTATCGGCCTCCACTTCGGCCCGCGTCAGCCAGCGTTGCCGGCCGAAGGAGTACTCCATCTTGTTGCGATAGTGGAACAGGTCCGGGGAGGGCAACGCGGTCCTCACCTCGACGCTCGCCAGCCCCCCGATATGCTGCAAGCTTTCCACCACCTGCTGCTGTTTGTACCTGAGCTGCGCCTGGTAGTCCAGATTCTGCAGCCGGCAGCCGCCGCACTCGCCGAAATGCGCGCATCTGGGCGCCACCGCCTCCGGCGATTCCTCCAGAACTTGCAACATTCTGGCTTCGGCAAACCCTTTGCGTTTCCGCACGACTCTGGCCCGGACAAGTTGACCGGGCAGAGAATCGTCAACGAAGACCACCAGCCCATCGACGCGCGCCACGCCGCGTCCCCCGAACGCGAGCGAATCGATGCGCAGGGTTAGCTCCTCGCCCCGTTTGACGGTGCGCGAGTTCGGTGCTGATGAGGACATCTATTCTGGAACCGGTTGGTTTTAGAGGAGTTTGAGAATCTCCTCCTGGATGGGCCCAAAAACCTCCGGGCCGTTGGACGAATAAAAGACGTTGATTTCACTCCGTACGCCAAACTCCTCGAGGTAGACCCCCGGCTCGATAGTGAATCCCACACCTGGAATGATCTGCCTTTGGTCCTGGGTCTCGAGGCTGTCGAGATTGACGCCGTTGCCGTGCAAGCTGGTGTCGAGACTATGGCCGGTGCGGTGGTGGAAGTACTCACCGTAGCCTGCGTCCTTTATGACCTGCCGCACCCGCGCATCTACCTCCCACCCCTGGATAGTCCGCCCCGCTTGTGCCGCCTCCTGGAGCAGATGCAGGCCCGCGTCCCGGCCATTCTTGACGACCTCGAATACCTTCACGTGTTTTTCCTCCAGCGCCTCTCCCACGAATCCCATCCAGGTGATATCCGCGAAGATCGCATCAGGCAGATTCAGTTTGCCGAAAAGGTCGATGAGCAGGAGATCCCCTTTCCGGATGGGACTGAACCGCTCAGGCGAAGGAGCGTAGTGGGGATTGCTGGCGTTAGCATTCACAGCGACGATGGGCGGCTCGTCGGTGACCATTTTTTCTTTGTCAAATGCCTCCAGAATGAACCTTTGGACATCCAGTTCGCTGACCGCTTCGCGGTTCTTGATGCGGCTGCCCACCAGGGCAAAGGCCTCGTCCTTGACCCGGTTGACGATGTGAGCGGCCTTTTTGTGCGTCTCCAGCTGCTCGTCGTTCCAGCGGCTCTGAAAGTACTGCACCAGGTCCGCGGAGGTGACGACTTCCACCCCCAACTGCCGCACCATCTCCAGGGTCCCGCCGTCTACGCAAGACACGTACGGAATGGCGCATCCGGGCGAGTACTCCATCGCGATTCTTTTCCGGCCGCGCAACATCGCCTTGAGCCGGTCCTGTAGTTCCTGCCAACTGATGTAGCATTCGGTGTGCTCAGGTGGGTCGGGGAAATTGTTCCGTTCGATTTTGTGAAGGAGCAGTGCAGGCTTGCCCTTTTGGGGGATGAAGTAAAACCAGCGTCGCGTCAGAATCTCCTCTTCCGGAATGCTCAGCAAGGAGGTCGCGATGTAATTCTGACCGCGAAAATCAAAGAGCAGCCAACCATCCAACCCCAGTTCTTCCAAGTACGTTTGTACCGCTGCGATGTCAATCTTTCTCATGCGTTTCTCCTCAGGGTTTAACCGGTTTCCTCTCCGCAATTAAGCCAAAACTCGTTTTCCGGACCGTTCTGTGCCAGACCTGTCATTCAGGGAGAATCTTCTTTATTGTAATTCGTGCCTCAGGTCAGACTCACAAAAAGAGTCTTCCAGAATGACAAAAGGCTGTGTTTGTGAATCGAGAAACGCATCAGAGTGTTTTGGCTCGAACATTATCTTACACGACGTGCCCCGACGTAGCGCTTGCGATAATACGCCTCATCGAGATTGGAAATCACGACCCCGCGACTCGTGCTGGCATGAGCAAACTGGTTCCCGCCGATGTAAATCCCTACGTGGGACACGTCGTTGCTCTCGATCTTCTCAAAGAAAACCAGGTCGCCAAAAACGAGTTTGGAACGGGGAACGCGTTCTCCCAACCGGTACATCATTTTGGCGCTGTGTGGGAGCTTCAGCCCCACCGCCTTCTTATAAACCGTGCTCACAAAACCGGAGCAATCCATCCCTGCCACCGTGGTTCCTCCCCAGCGGTACGGCACGCCGAGATAGGCCCGGATCTGCTGCAAAATGCGTTCTTCCTCCGCCCGGGACGCGACGTATTGGGCGCGCGGTTTCTCCTGCCGGCGGTGTCGCGGGGCAGGTTCGGACTCGCCGAAACGGGGATTCGGTTTCATGCCGCCACAGCCTAACGCCACGGACGCCAGGGTAACAATCATCAAATTACGACACCGTTCCATCTGACTCATCGCACCTCGGGCAACGTTAAGGAACCGTTTGGAAGCACGTAACAGTCGAACTTTTCGGGGAGAAGAGACCCGGCCGTGCGCCACCCCTCCTGGAGTGTTCTGGCGGGAAGGAGACCAATTTTGCGCACCACCGATTCCTCGAGCTCGGAGACCAAAACGATGGTTGCCGAACGCGCCATCGTGCGTACAGAAAGCGCGGTGGTGCCGTTCAGCGTGTAGTTTTCTGCAAGTTCGGCCGCGAGCGTCGAGTCATCTTCGATATCGAACCACGGCAAAAACGTTTCGGACCCGATGCCTTGAGAGCACTCCGCCACGGCCAGAATCACACCGCCCGGCTTTACGGCCTGAAACGCGTGACGGATGGCCTTATGGCTCTGGATCAAATTGATGTCTTTGGGCCAGCCTCCGCAGCTCACAACGACCAGGTCTGCCCTCTTTGCGATGGGCCTGCGGTAGAAGCGGTCGGCCAACCGGCAAGCCGCCAGGTGGGTTTCCCGCAGATCGCGGCCACAGACGACCTCCACAATCCGGCCGTGCTCATCCAGAAGGGTCTCCAACAGGAAATCGCTCCGGACGAAACGCATGGAAGACCAGATGTCCTCTTGCACGGGATTGCCCGCCATCTGACCTGGCCCGCAGCCGGGGTGAATTCCACCCCTCTCCCTGTCAATGGTCAGGGCGTGATTGCGTTTGATGGTCTCTTCTCCTGCGCACCCGGGATTGATCATCTTGGCGCCCCCACCGTAGCCGGCAAAATAGTGGTGCACCACCGTACCGGTGACCAGCAAGCATTCGGTGTCCAGGACGTAGTCACTGAGCCAAACCGGCGTGTCGAACTGCGTGGTGCCCAAAAAACGAAGATGTGTGCTATCCCGGCAGTCGTGCTGTGTGACCAAAACCCGGCGCGCAACCTCGCGTCCGAGGATGTCTTCGATTTCCTGCCGCCGATGGCCGGGGTGGGAGCCATTTGCCAAAACAACCCTGACCTTCTGCTCCGCGATGCCGGCTGCATTTAGCCTTTCCAGCAGAACCGGTAAGAAATGCCTCGCACCGCACCGCCGCGTTTTGTCCGGCACGACGATAGTGGCGCTTCTCTTCTGCCGAACAATCTCGTCAAACGCGGCAGCTTTCAACTTTGTCTCGACCAGTGCAGCCGGAGAGTGGCGCTCTGCCGGTAAAGCCGGCGTCAGAATATCCAGGAGATGACTTGCGTCGATTTCCAGGTCGACGGTACGCCGACCCACAGCCAGCGGGATGTTAACCAAGAAATGTCCCAGAAAATCCAGTTTCGCAGAGCATGGTTATCTAAATATCAGGAAAAAGACGTTAAAGATCAAGTCGTTTCAATTCTTACGTTTCCGTAAGAAACAATGTTTCACGGCAATACACGAATTCGCAATATTTTTGCTTTTTTTTAATATTTTTGCGCTGTACAGCTAAATTAAAAACAGGATGATACGATACATTAAAGTGAGATGCTTTGCGGTGGCACGGAATTAGCACGCAAAGCTGATGCCACGGAGGGATCACACCCCAACCCAAAACAGGCTAAACCACAAACGAAGGGAGCAGGTTGAAAGACATCATCTTCCTCGGAAAAGACACCAGTGACTCTTTCATTCTGAAGCAGTTAAAGGAATCCGCCAACTACAAGGTGAGAAAAACAAGCACGCTGAAGGAAGCGCAGAAAGCCATCGCAACAGAGAATCCAGATTTTGTCCTGTTCTCCGGCAAGATCAAGCTTGACCCTGAAGGGAACTACGTTCTGGAGTTTTAGGCTCCTGGTTGTGGTGTGGCAGTGAGGTGGGCACCTGAATCTTGAAGGTGGTCCCTTTACCGGCTTCGCTTTCGACGACAATGTCTCCGCCGTGCCGTTCCACAAATTCCCTCACCAGGCTTAAACCTAACCCGTTGCCTTTTTCCTTTGCGGTACCCGGCGTCGACCGCCGCGCGTCCTTTTCGAACAAGTGAGGCAGGTCTTCTTGACTGATGCCCACACCAGTGTCGGTCACGGTGAGCTCAAAGCCGTGGTCGCTTTTCCGCGCTTCGACCACCACACGCCCTCCGGAGTCTGTGAACTTGACCGCATTGGACACCAGATTTTGCAGAACGGAATTCAGCATGTTTCGGTCGGCGGTGACTTCGAGAGGCTGCTCCCCGCGACATTCGAGCGTGATCGCCTTCTTTTCTGCGCTGCTCCGAAATACATCCAGCACGTGTGAGATCACCTCGGAAAGGTCGAATCGAGTCGGCTGAAAGGCCACTCCCTCGCCGTGAATGAGCGACCAGGTGAGCAGGTTGTCGAGAAGATTGAGCAAGTTGCTTGCGGAGCTGTGCATGTCACGCACGCATTCTCGGATCTCGCTCTTGTCGAGGGTATCGATTTCATCCAGCAAGAATTCCGCTGAACCCACGAGCGTGCTGAAAGGGCTGCGCAGATCGTGAGAAATGATGGAAAAGAATTTGTCCTTTTTCGCGTTCAAAGCCACCAGCTCTTCGTTCTTCCGGCGTAGCTCGTCCGTCTGCTTCGCAATTTTCTTTTTCAAGCTCTGGTTGTGGGCTTCGATCTCATGGTAAAGCGTGGCATTTTCCACCGCCAGAGACGTGGTGGTCAGGGCAATGGCCAGCAGGTCGAACGCTTCATGGTAAATGCTTTCTCTGGGTTCGAACAGCTGTCCCACGAACATGCCCAGCACCCGGTTCTCGGTGCTCAGCGATTTCAGCACGACCTCGAACTCCTGCTCCAGAAGCTGGGGTTTGATGATCACAGGGCTGTTTTGATTCAGCGCCCAGGCGAAGGTCCCGGCCTCGATCTGGCAGTCGACTTCCATTTTGACATCATCGAAAAGAAACTGCGGCGAGACGAACTTCGGCACAAACTCGCCGGCATCGGCATCATACAGAAAAAAGCCCACAACCTTGAAATTGACGAGCTGCCGCAGACGATTGGTGCTTTCCTGAAAAATGAGCGTGAGGTCGTTCTTGTTGCTGATTTTCCTCTGGAAATAGGTCAGCGTCTTGATGGTTTCCAGTGAGGCCTGAATGCGCCGATTGACTTCCTCCAGATGTGCTACCCGCTTCTCCAGATAACGGAGATCCCCGTTTTGCAAATCCACCGCTACTCTCCCACATGCGTGAGCTCATCAGACATGAGGAACGCGCGCATGTCTTCGAACTGCTCATACAATTTGTCCACCACCGGCTCCAGAACGCCGGGCTGCAATCCTGTTTTCCGCCAGGCTTCATCGCTAAGCGGCGGAACCAGAAACTCACCGCTGAATCCGATTTCACAAGCCTGCACGATGATATTCGCCAGATGCACAATCGCGGTCAACTCGCCATAGTGGGTGGCCTTCTCTGGTTCGTGGTGAAATCTCACCGCTTCCACCAAAGACTCCGGCAGATTCCACGCTCTGATCAATTCTCCGCCCACGTCGGTGTGGGTGAAACCGAAGACTTCCTTCTCCACCTCTGTGGTCATCCACGCTTCGGTTCGAACCACCTCATGCACTTCCTTGTACTTCTGCGGATAGTTTTCCAGCAAGATCAGACGGCCGAAGTCGTGCAAAAACCCGGCGACAAAATGTGTCTCCGGGATGGTTTCACCACTATAGATGGCGAGCACGCGGGACGCGATGCCGCAGGCGATGCTGTGCTCCCAAAAGCTCGTCATGTTGATGGGACTGTCCTGTCCGAATTCGCTGAACGCGCTGCGCACCGAGACCGCGAGCACCAGCTCTCTCAACTGCTTGAACCCGATGATCGTTATGGCTCGAGAAACCGTGTCGATGCGGCCCGGGAAACCATAGAAAGCGGAGTTGGCCAGCTTCAGCAGCCCGGAGGTCAGGGCCTGGTCTTTTTCGATCACGCGGCCGAGGTCGTTTGCGCAGCTTGTGGGATCGTTGATGAGTTCGTTGACACGCACAAAGATCGTGGGGAGGCTCGATATCTTTTTGACACTCTGAACCAGGGTCGTGACATCTTCCATGGTCTATTCTTTCCCGTTTCTTTTTCTGGTCAAAACAATACGGAACAGTTCTTTCATCACCGGTTGCGTCAAGTCGTTTTTCTTCAGCAGGCGCCGCAGACGATCCTCGAGTTTCTCCTGCAGAACCTCACCCTCCTCGTCTTGTTCCCCCGATGCTTGCTCGACCGAGATCACCGTTTCTTTTACCGCAATTTCTGTAACGCCCCAGGCTTTGAACGCTTTGAGATGTCTTTCATCAACTCTTGTGCCGGGCTGGAAAAGCACCATTCCCAGGTTGTTTTTGACCTCCTCCGCCAACTCCATACCCACTTGAACATCAGCCAGTCGCAAACGTGTCATCGGCACCTCAACTGTTTCGTCCGACCTTTTGAAACTCGACAAATCGCAGATTCTCAGATGCTTATCGACAAAAACGGGCAAATGTTGACTAAAAGTCATTTTGTTAACAGTTCGCCGAAATGGCGTGGCCTGTGCACTTCACGGCCCAATTACACGCAAAAATTCCTTGACCCGATGCGTTATTTTCTCTACTTTCCTGCCGACCTGTATGCTTCGAACATGCTTTATGCCAACTCTACTTATCGACTCAGCCATTGCCGCAATAGTTTATTACGCCGCCGTGGTGCTTTTTCTGGAGCTCGGTCTCTTTCGTCTGAGGCGACAAACCACCGCCGGAAAACCGCGTGTGTCGGTGGTGGTCGCTGCGAGAAATGAAGCAAAAAACATCGGTAGCTGTCTGCAAGCTTTGTTAAGACAAACCTATCCCCGGGACCTGACCGAAATCATCGTGGTGGACGATCGCTCTACGGATGAGACGCCTCAGCTTATCTCGGTTTACCAACAGCGCAATCCCGGATTGTTGCTGAGCAAAAGGCTCACCGCACCCGAGCCAGGTGTCAGCCCCAAGAAGCGGGCGCTCCAGGAAGGGATTGCCCTGGCCAGCGGAGAGATCATTCAGACCACAGATGCCGACTGCGTCCCGCCCCCGCGCTGGATAGAACAGACCGTGGCTCTTTTCACCGCGGAAGTGGGCATCGTCATCGGGCCGGCACCGTTCTTTCCAGGGCCGAGCCTGGCCAGCAAAATTCTGGCCCTGGACAACCTGGCCGCGGCATTCGTGGCTGCGGGTGGTGCAGGCTGGAATCTCGGGATCACCTGCACCGGTCGCAACCTGGCCTACCGAAGACGCGTGTACGAGGAGGTCGGTGGCTTCCAACGCATCGCGCACAGTCTGTCCGGCGACGATGACCTCTTCCTGCAACTGGTGAGCAAACACACCGATTGGCGTATTGCGTACTCCCTTTCGCCGGACACCGCGGTTTACAGCCACCCCGCGCCGGATTTCCGCAGCTACATCGCACAGCGGCGCAGACATGTTTCCGCGGCAAAATACTATTCGCGCCCGCTGCAGCTCAATTATCTCCTCTTCAATCTCGCGAATCTCGGGCTCTTCGCACTTCTTCCTACCGCCTGGTTTCGAGCGGAGCATGCGGCAGTGGCTGCCGTATTTGGCGTGAAACTTCTCCTGGATTTTGTTGCGCTGCTCACGATAGCGTTCAGGCTGGAACAGACAAGACTCCTGTGGCTCTTCCCTGCGTGGGAGCTGTTCACCGTGATAAACCAAACGTTCATCGGTCCTCTGGCGTTTGTGGGGAAACTCAGATGGAAAGCATGATTTCTTCCTCCACCGGAATTCCACGACTCGGCGACATTTTACCGGACCCCGGCCATCCCAACTACCGGCTGTGGGCAAATTACGCCACTTTCGCGAGAGACCGGGGAGAGCTCGTTGCCGACATCCTGGCACACTTTTGCCCCCTGGTTGCGGTCGAGGTGCTGGATGTGGGGTGTGGCGCAGGCGGGACGTCTCTGGCGCTGGCGGAGCGCGGAGCCTCCGTCACCGCGATGGATTTTGACCCCAAACGGGTGGCCGCGCTGCGTCAAATCGCGACCCGGCTCCCGCTGCGGGTGAAAAAAGGGAATGCGCAAGCGCTGGACTTCCCCGACGAAGCGTTCCACTGCGTTGTCCTCCAGGACGTGCTGGAACATCTGCCCCAGCCGGACCGGGCACTACGAGAGGTCAACCGAGTGCTGCGGCCTGGCGGCTACGTGTACGTCTCCACGCCCAATCGTTGGTCGCCATTGAATTTCATCAGCGACCCGCACTGGAATCTCCCGGGGGTCTCCGTACTTCCGCGCAAGGCCGTAGCCTGTTTTATCACCAGGCTTGTGCGTCGGGAGAAGCGCGTACGTCCGGACTTTGCTGCACTGCTTTCCTTCCGCACAATCAGGCGTTTGTTCGAACAACAGGGCTTCTCTCTGCGCTTCGTAAATTCGCTGGTTGCGCGGGCGCTCTTTCGCCGTCCCACCTCCGTGGTCAACAGCGACTTTCATCTGAAGCTGGTGGCAGCGCTCCAGCGCCTGGGCCTGGCCTCGTTTTTGACCTCCCTGGTGAACGACGATGCGGGACTTTTCAACGCCGTGATCAACCCGACGTGGTACTTTGTGGCACAAAAAGGGGGCACGCCGAACGCATGAAGGAAATTCCGCTCCACGGTCTTCTCAGAAGCGTGACGACCCGACGCCTCCTCAACGCCGCCGCGGCAGGCGCCTCCTTTGTTCTGTCGGCGTTGCTCAAGAGACGAATTGTCTGGGGACGGCCGTTCATCTTGACGGTGGAACCCACCAACCTGTGCAACTTGCGCTGTCCGCTCTGTGTCACCGGAAACGGAAAGCTCACCCGGAACGCAGGGCAGATGGATTTCGACCTCTTTCGCCGGATCATCGACGACGTCGGTGAATTTCTTTTTTACCTGCTGCTTTACCACCAGGGCGAACCATTCCTCAACAAGCGTTTTTTGGAC
>CAYQOI010000018.1:10007-15281 GCA_964419085.1 uncultured Cytophagia bacterium
ACGCCAAGCAGCGGAAGATCTGCGTGACCACCAGCACCAATGCGCATTTTCTCGATGACGAAACCGCACGGCAGACCGTCGCCTCCGGGCTCGACGCCCTCATCGTCTCGGTAGATGGTGCCGACCAGGCCACCTACGAGACCTACCGAGTGGGGGGCCGGCTGAATGATGTCCTCCAGGGAATCGCGAACCTGGTACGTGAAAAGGCCCGGCAGCAGAGCAAGACCCCCTACCTTTACGTACAGTTCATCGCGATGAAGCACAACGAACACCAGATCGATGAGATGAAAAGGCTGTGCAGAGCGTGGCGCGTGGACAGATTGCTCATCAAGACGGTGCAGGTGGAGAACGTTGCGCAGGCCCATCGTTGGCTACCCAGCGCCTCTTCGCTGCAACGCTATCGGCTTAGCGCTACGGCCCTGCGGCCCAAGCGCCTGGTCAGGGGACCGTGTCACCGTCCCTGGACCAGCTCGCTGGTGAACTGCGACGGCACGGTGGTGCCTTGCTGCTTCGACAAAAACGGCACCCACGCGTTCGGCCGGATCGGGAACGGCGCCTCTTTTGAAAAAATCTGGAACACGTCTGCTTATGATAGCTTCAGAACCAAGATCCTCAGGGAGCGGGGGACGCTGGATATTTGTGCCAACTGCTCCCAGGGACTCCGGCTTTATCTTTAAATCCCGCCTGATCTTTTTCGCCAGGATTACGGTGGCCGCCGCAGTCCTCATCCTGCTGGTTCGCCATCTGCAACCCGCTCGTCTCTTTTCAGCCTTAGCTCGGATGGACTGGCGGTTCCTCTTGCCCGCGGCTGTGCTCATCGTGCCCAACATCGGCATCCAGGTGCTGAAATGGTGGTTTCTGCTCCGGCAGGCAAATCCCAGACTTTCCCTCGGGTGCGCGTACGACTCGCTCATCGTGGGCTACCCGCTCGGCTTTGTCACGCCCGGCCGGTTGGGAGAGATCGGTCGCGCGTTCTACGTCCGGGAACTCAACCAATTCAGGACGTTTAAGCTGGTGGTCATCGATAAGGTGACCAACCTGCACATCACGCTCCTGTTCGGTCTGGTCGGATTGTACACCTTCACCGCGGCTGCGCTCGATGGCGTGCTCCGCTTGCTGCTTCTCGCGGCCCTGCTCTTCTTGACCGCCGGGGCCATTTTCGCAGTCGCCACCGACCGCGGCATCGCTCGGCTCATGCGAAAATGGGTTGGGTTGGAGCGGTTTGGCGGGCTGGCTTTTCTGAAGCTCTATGTCTTCTCCGGCCTGTTTTTCCTCGTCTATCTCAGTCAACTGGTGTGTTTGGTTTTTGGCTTTCACCAGACCGGCATCCTTCCCGCGAGTCAGGCTGCAGCCTCGACTTTTTTGGTCAAAACCGTCCTGCCCATCTCCTTCTCCGACCTGGGCATCCGCGAAGGCGCGGCCGTCTTTTTCTTTCACCGAGCGGGGGTGCCGCAAGCCGCTGCGTTCACCGCCGCGTTCTTGCTCTTCGTCATCAATGTGCTTGTACCGACACTGGTGGGATTGCCTGTGCTTTTTAAGGGCATCCGGGAGGTCAGGCCGTAATGTGGCACAACCCCATCATCTGGCGTACGCCGAAGCCGGCCGTTTGTCTCACTTTTGACGACGGCCCGGACCCGCGGGTTACGCCCGAGCTCCTGGACTTGCTCGCCCGGCACCAGGTGCGCGCCACGTTTTTCCTCATCGGCGAAAGAGTCGACCGCCACCCGGAACTTGTCCGCCGGATCAGCCAACAGGGGCATGGGATCGGCAACCATTCTTACACCCACCCCAGGTTGCTCGGCAAATCACAGCGCACGGTGCTGCAAGAGATGTGCGCCACAGATCGGGCCATCCATCGAGCTGCTGCTGTAGCCACCGCGCTCTTCCGGCCCCCGCACGGGCTTTTCGGCAAGAATCTGGTGAAGGTGTGCAGGGCGACCGGAAAGAAAATGGTGCTCTGGAGTGTTTCCACTCGGGATTACCAGACCGATGTAACCACGGCAGACATCCGCGACCGGCTGCTCAGGCGTGTGGGGCCGGGGGCAATCGTGCTGCTCCATGACGGGCACGCCAACGGTGGCAAGACGCTCGAAGCCCTGGCACAAGCACTTCCGGTGCTGAAAGAGCGGGGCATGTCTTTCATCCCGATCTCCGACGGCTGTTGAGCGAGGAAACCCATGACGGCATTCGCACTGTTTTTGCTCACGCTTGCCGGCCTTTACGCCGCTGTTCTGCTCTTGCTGCGCAAAGGGCTGGCCGCTTCGATACCGGCCACGAACACCGAGCAGCCAAGGGTTTCGGTGATAATCGCGGCCCGCAACGAAGAAGGCTGCATCGACCGATGCCTGCAAGCGCTGCAAAGACAACGCTACCCGAAGCACAAGCTGGAGATCATCGTGGTGGACGACAGATCTGAAGACGGCACAGCGGCCCGGGTCGCAGCCTTTTGCCAGACCGACCCGAATATTCACCTGCTGCAGATCCGGGAGTCCTCCGGGACGCTCGCCCCCAAAAAGCACGCCATCGCGTACGGCATCGCGCATGCTTCCGGAGACATCCTGTTCACCACAGACGCGGATTGCCAGCCCGGACCGTGCTGGGTAGCGGAAATGGTCAAATATTTCGAGCCGGAGGTGGGCATGGTGGCCGGATTCAACCCGTACCAACCTGAGCGCGGCCACGAGAGGCTTTTCCACGAAATGCTCGCCCTCGACTACTTCTCCATGGCCGCGGTGGCGGCCGCTTGCACCGACCTGGACCGGCCGGTGAGCTGCTCCGGCGGAAACTTGGCTTACCGCAGGTGCGTCTACGACGAAGCCGGCGGTTTCGCGGCCATCGGGTCGTGGGTCTCAGGCGATGACGACCTGTTCCTGGAGCACGTGCACCAGCAGACATCCTGGCAAATTCGCTACGCCCGGCATCCGCGCACCTTTGTACCCACTCGGCCCCCTGAAACCGTGGGCGACTTCTTTAACCAGCGGATTCGTTACGCTTCCAAATGCCGGCACTACCGGCGCCCGGTCACCCTGACTCTGGTCGCGGTGTACCTGCTCAATCTCGCCATGCTCGTGGGGGCGGGGATTGCGTTGGTGCACCTTTCGTTTTTGCCGTTCTGGCTGTCCGCGTTTGGGCTCAAATCCGGGGGGGAATGGTTGTTCTTGACCAAAGCACGGCGGGTCTTCTCTTACGGTTTTCGCGCGCGAACCTTTCTGGGGCTCGCGCTCTGGCATCCACTCTACCTCGCCATCGTGGGGGTGCTCGGCCAGATCCGACCGTTTACCTGGAAAGGCCACCGGTACCGGGGCCGTCTTTCCGCCGCCTCCAAAACGGTGGGACAAAGCACAGAACTCAACGCGTTCAAACAGGTCTGACCAGGGGTTGGGGAATTCAATGGAGACGCTTGCCACCTACACACTTGCGGTTGTGGCTCTGATATACGCCTTGCAGACGGCGATCATCCTGGTGGGAACATATCGGCTCAGGTACCGCCGAACCCGCAATCTGCCCACCGTTTCCATTCTTGTGGCGCTCCGCAATGAAGAAGCCACGGTGAAGGCCTGCGTGGACTCTCTGCTGCGGCAGGAGTACCCGCAAGGTCGCCTGGAGATCATTCTCATCAACGACCGTTCCACCGACCGGACGCCGGAACTGATGGAGGATCTGGCATCGGTGTCAAGTCACATCAAAACCTTCCATGTCAAACACGCCATTCCCGGGCTTTCCGGGAAAGCCAACGCGATCGCGCAAGGGATCGAGCTCGCGACCGGCGAGCTCATTCTGGTTACGGACGGTGATTGTCGCGTCCCCCCCAATTGGGCCCGGACGCACGCGAGCTACTACACACGTGACGTCGGCCTGGTGGGCGGGTTCACGCTTCTGGACCAGAAACGAGACCGGACATCTCTGTTCGGCAAGGTTCAGTCGCTGGACTGGGCGTATCTGCTTTCGGTGGGAACCGGTGCCATGGGCTTTGGGTTGCCGCTGAGCGTGCTGGGCAACAACTTTTCTTTTCGACGGCAAGCCTACGAGGACGTGGGCGGCTACCGCAACATCGGGTTTACCATCATCGAAGACTTCGCCCTGATGAAAACCCTGCTCCATTCCACTAAATGGTCTGTGCTCTACCCCATCGACGCCGACATGCTGGTCTACAGTCATCCCATGCGCGATCTGCCTAGCTTTTACCAGCAGCGCAAACGTTGGTCTGCGGGCGGCAAAGAGGTGGGGTTCTACGGAAAGTTTCTCATGTTCACCGCGATGGTTGCACATCTCCTTTTGCTCCTCTCCCCCCTGTTCGCGGCCAACTGGATGCTCCCTTCGCTGGCCTCGCTGGTGCTGAGCGACTTTGCGCTGCTGTTTCGCACCACGGGTTTGGTCAGACGCCGAGACCTGCTGAAATTCTTCATTTTCTGGGAACCGTTCT
This sequence comes from uncultured Cytophagia bacterium, assembly GCA_964419085.1. Taxonomy (GTDB): domain Bacteria; phylum Zhuqueibacterota; class Zhuqueibacteria; order Oceanimicrobiales; family Oceanimicrobiaceae; genus CAYQOI01. The sequence goes on from CAYQOI010000018.1 coordinate 14,431, forward strand.
ACTTTTTGTACACCCTGATCTTCACGCCGGTGCTGCTTTTCCCAACCACGGTTACGTGGAAGGGCATTTCCTACCGCTGGCGATTCAATTGGCAGTTGAAGCGAATGTTTCAGAAAACCTGACGTGATCGCGCCGGCTACCCCTTTCGCAAGTGAGCTCCTCTCGACGCTGAGCGCCCTGCTCCTCCTCTACGCGGAGATTCACTACAGCTTCAGAGGCATCTACAGCAGGCTGAAAACACGCGAGCCGGAAATCATCGCTGATGTGCCTCACCGGGTCGAGCCGGGCGTGCCTCTGCCCATCCTCCTCCTGATCAAGGATGCTCACAGGTTTCCAATTCACCTAAAGGATCTCATCGTACGCGTCGAATGTGGGGGAAAGAAAACGCGCCAGGTCTTTCCTCTAACACAGGCGATCGACACTCCGTGGTGGAACCACGTCCTGCAGTGTGCGCTCCCACCGGGTTTTTCAGGGCCTTGCAAAGTGGACGTGTCGGTGCAGTACACCATCCGCGGGCAGCACAAGGTGGCGCACAACGACAACTACGTTGGGACAAGCCACGCCCCGTTCGAGGTGTACGTCTCGCGCTGGCCGTTACCCAAGACGCCCGGCTGGCGTTTCGGCGAATTTCACAGTCACAGCGATTACACCAGCGACCAGGTGGAATTCGGCGCCCCCCTGTCTTCCACGAAAGAATTGGCCAAAGCCCTGGGACTGCGTTTCTTTTGTGCCACCGACCATTCGTACGACCTGGACGACCACGCAGACGATTTTCTGCGAAACGACCCGCAGTTGAACAAGTGGCAACGTTTCTTGCAAGAAGTGAGGGAGCTGAACCGTGACGACCCAGA
>CAYQOI010000018.1:15291-16201 GCA_964419085.1 uncultured Cytophagia bacterium
ATCGTGCCGGGCGAAGAGGTCTCGGCGGGCAATCATCGCAATCGCAACGTCCATTTTCTGATTCTCAACAATTCAGGGTTTCTTCCAGGCGACGGCGATAGTGCGGAAAAGTGGCTGCACACCCGGCCGAATCTGTCGATTCCCGCGATTCTCCAACGCCTGGAACCCGGGGCGCTGAGTTTCGCTGCGCATCCTGCTGTTCCTCCGCCTTTTTTAGAGAAGCTGCTGGTCCGCCGCGGCCGCTGGTGGAAACAGGACTGCGCTCACCCTAAACTTCACGGCCTTCAAATCTGGAACGGCAGCCCGGACGGTCTCGAGGAGGGCAGACGACTCTGGGTGGAGCTTCTTCTGGACGGGCGTCGTATTTTCATCGCAGGCGGCAACGACGCGCACGGCAACTTCGGCCGCTTTCGGCAGATCGGCTTCCCGTTTTTCACCATGAGGGAACACCGGGAGCAGCTCTTCGGCCGAGTCAGGACAGGCGTATTCCTAAAGGATGGCTCGGGGTTGCACGGGCTGCTCTCCGCCGTGCTGCAGGGACGCATGGTGGTCACCGACGGGCCGTTTGCGGAGATTCTGGTCACCAACGAACAAGGGGCGACCGCAGGCGTCGGCGCCGCGCTCTCAGGCACCCATTTTGACGTGGGCGTACAATGCCTCTCGACCCCGGAGTTCGGAGACCTCAGGGAGCTCCGCCTCTTCCGGGGCGACTTGAGTCGGCGAGAAGAGTATTTGCTGAAACGAGTGGTGGATTTTGAAACCCCGCACGAACATCGCGAGACGGTCAGGCTCACAGACCACGGCTACCTTCGCGCCGAGTTGCGGACGGCGACCGGGGAGCATTCCAGGCGCTGCCTCACCAATCCGGTCTGGTTGCGTCCAAAATGAAAAAGCGCGGTCTGAGCCGCGC
>CAYQOI010000019.1:0-16164 GCA_964419085.1 uncultured Cytophagia bacterium
CCACGGTGGCGTCCAACAGCCCCCTGCCGGTTTCATCGACGACCCGGCCGGAGAGGGTGGTGCTGGCGCGGGCCATCTCCACGGTGACGAACGTGGTGCTGCCGTCGTTGATGCGAAAGTTGTCTCGCTGGGTGGTCACGAAGCCCACTTTGGACGCGGTGTAGCTGTACTCCCCCACGGGCAGCACGGTTTCTGAGATTCCCAGGGAGTCGGTGAGGAAGGGAACCAGCAGCTCGCTGTTCGCCTCGTTGCGGACCTCCAACTTGACCCGGGAAAGGGGGCCTTCCGCGGAGGTGACGAAAAACTGAATGACACCCGAGGGACCGCCGTAAGTAAACGGACGGTACTCGCTGCTGACAAGCCCGTTTTCATTTTCGGCCACGACCCGCCAATGGTAGCCTGTGTTTACCAGAAAATCTTTGGCCTGCAACTCGACTTCGGTATCGCTGGTGACCTGGCTCCACATCGCGAAACTGATTTCGTTTGTGGAGACCTTGCGGGTTTCGTACAGAAAGAGACGGTAGTGCGTCACGTTGGGAACCGGGTTCCAGCGGAAAGAGATGGTGTTGCCGGTCACCACCTGGTCCGCGGCCGGTTGGAGCAGCCGCGGTGGAGTAGGTAGGGTGGGCCGCTCCACCTCGAAAAATAGCGGCGCCACAGGTGCGACATCCCCGGTGATGAGGTCCCCCTCCGCGCTGTAGCTGTTCAGGATGATCCAATTGTACTCGATGTTGGGCAGCAGGGGGGGCACATGTGCGTTGATGAAGTTGCCCGACGGGTCAGGGTCGCCGTAGCGCACAAAGGTGGACGGCGTGATGACCTGCCAGATGAGATTGACGCCGGTCACACCGACGATTTTGCCGTTCTCGTCCCGGTCGATGGAGAGCGGGCCTTCGGAGAGCAGCAGGAAGTAGTAAGGGACGCCCTCTACCGGATCCCAGCTAAACAGCGGCGGGCCCTGTTGCAGGTCCACCTTGCCCAGGGGACTCCTGGCGACCGCCACCGCGTTGGCCTGCACGATCACCTTGAATTCCACCGAAGTCAGGGAGGAATCGTTCTCCGCCACCAGCATGCAGTAGTAAACGCCGGTACGCAGGTTTTCTTTTCCCGGGTTCAACGTCAGCCGGCCCGTTCCGGTGGCATTCAGGGTGAAAGGGTAATTCGCCAGGTCGCGGTCTCCAGGCCGGGTGCCGTACCGCAACACGCAGGTCACGTTTGACGGTGTCCACTCGATATCTCGCTCCGTCTTGGTGTCCCCATCGATGAAGAGGTCGCGCGGGACTTTGGTGAGCACGATGCTGGCATCCAGGTTCTGCTTGCTGCGCAGGATGTTCTCGTTGAGCAGGGGTTTGGAGAAATGGAGCTTGCCGCGGCCTTTTTCTTGCTGATAGGCGGGAGAACTGAACAGAAGGAGAGCCGCGAGGCAGGCCGTGAACCGTATCGATTTGCGCGTCATCTCGAGCCGCAGTCAAAAATTGAAGTCACCTGTTTACATTCGGTACGTCGTCGAGAACCGGATAAACGAGGAGTTGTACGGGCTGAAGATGTAGTCCAGCCGTAGGCTCGGGCTGAGATTCACGCCTCCGCCCAGGGAGAAAAAAGGCAAGAAAAACGTCTTCCGGTCCGCGATGTCGGGCGTTGGGTCCAGGTCTTTGTTTTCGACCCGAAAGGTTTCGCCGAACACCACGCCCAGCCCCAGGATAAGCTGCTCCACCCCGATGCCCAGCCGAAATGCGTTCTTGAAATCCACCCCCTGGTGAATATCTCCACCCTCGATAAAGATGTCCAGACTGTCAAACTGCTGGTACGCCAGCCGGTAGGCAAGGTGGTCGAAATAGCGGGTGTAGACCGCGGAGGTGACGTAGTTGCTCCAGCCCGCAGAGAACCCCACCGAGAACGACCCCGGCACCTCGATGTCCATCCCCGGGACCTTGACGGTGCGTTTTTCGGTTTTGGTGAGATTGTCCTCCACCAGGATGTCCACGTCGAAGACTTCTTCGTCTTCGCCTGCGCCCAGGTTGAGCGCGCGAATCTTGTTGTAAACCATGGAAAACGGGCCCTTGAGGTCGATGGTGAAAGGCAGGTTGACCACTGCATCCAGGCTGATCTTTGAATTGGGATGGTAGCCCACTCCCCAGCGGAGGCGGGCGCCGTTGCCTTCCCAGTCGCCCCGGGTGATGGCATAAAGGCTGTCGTACTGGATGCGCGCGGGGTCGTTGAAAAAGCGGGTGTCGCCGCCCGAACTGGAAATGATTCCTTCGGGCAAAAATGTACTTTCGAAATTCATCTCGCCGTTGAAATTTTCGTACGTCATGCCCACGGCCAGATTGGGCAACACGCGCGTGCCCACGCCCAGGCTGGATGCCTCGACCGTCAGCTTGACGTTGAGGTTGCCGTTCACCGTTCCGAAGATGCGGTTGGTCTCCTTCCCCTGGTCGTCCAGCGCAGTTGCAAGAAACTCGATGCCGGACATGTTCATCTGCGTTTCCAGTTGGAACGGTTGGTGGAAGGACGCGGCCACGGTCAGGGCCCGGGTGCCGTACATGATGGCTCCCCCTTTGAGCCCCCCATGCATAGCCAATTCGCTGTTGACCACTGCGTCTTCGACCGTACCCGGCCGCACGACGCCACCGGGCGAATTGTTTTGCGCGGTTTCCATCAGGGTGTTGTTGATTTCTCCTTCGACGCCTAAAATGCCGCCCGGATCGATGGTCAGAGGAGGCGACCAGTCTAACGTAACGGAGAAGCCACGCGCGAAGCCCAGGCCGGAAGGATTCGATGAGATGGAGGCAGGCCCGGGGTAGAGCGTACTGATGCTTCCCCCCATAGCATCGGCCCGCGATCCCAGCCCGGAAAAGGCTTCCCCGGACCATTTGAATTTCATCCCGATGATGCCCCCGCGCAAACGGTCGATGCGGCTGTTGGTGGATTGCTGTGCAAAGGCGGCGGTTACTCCGAAGAAGAGCACAACGACGAAGAATGGGAGAGAGAATCTCCAGCGGCCTGATAAAGAAGCGCTTCTGCCCTGAATGGCGTGTGAACAAACCATCCTTAGTTTTCCCCTTGGCTTTGGAAATGAATCGCCTTGTCTGGAAACGATTTCGGGGTGTGCCGATCAAATAAAAGGTGAAAACACTCAGGTTTTCGAGATCGGGTAAAATATAAACAATTGTTTTTGCATTGTCAAGAAATTCGTGCGGGAGGGTAAATTAAGGAGAGGTCGAACGCGCGGCGCTGGTGTGCTGCGGTTCCCTTCGGTTGTGGGGTGACGCGCGGTCCCGGCCGAATTCGGTCACCCCTCCAGGTAGATGCGTGCCAACTGCCAGTTGAAATCTGCGCTGTCGAAAATCAGCTCGAAACAGTCCGGCGTCTCTGCGGTTACCGAAAAATGGTACTGCCGTCCGAGGCCTTCCTGCACCGACCAGGCACTGTTGACTCGTTTGATTTTGTAAACGTTCCCCTTCCATTTGAAGCGCAGGGGGTGAAGCTTCCCGCGTTCGAAAAAGGTGATGACTTCAATGGGCTCAAAAATCTCTTCGTACGCCATGGCAGAAAGACATAGGTTGGAGGTTGGTTGTTGTAAAGCCGCTCAGCTTCTGCACGACGCGCGTCGCCGTCCGGGCTGGCAAAGCTTCGTTTCCTGGCAGCAGGAAGCCGGCAGCGGTCAATTGATCGATTCGCGAATGAGCGCGACCACCTTCCCCTGCACCGACCATTCTTGCTTGGGGAAAATGTCGGAATATTTCGGGTTCTCCGGCTTCAGATATGGAGTGTTGCCTTTCACCATAAAGCGTTTGACCGTGGTCTCGTTGCCGATCAGCGCCACGACGATGTCGCCGTTGTTTGCCGAATTGGTGGAGCGGACCACCACCAGGTCGTCCTCGAAGATCCCCGCGTTGACCATGCTGTCTCCCTGAACCCGAAGCGCGAAGTACTCGCCCTTTGCCGGTAACAGCGTTTTGGGGATGGAAACATAGCGCTCGACGTTTTCTTCCGCCAGCAGCGGCGACCCCGCGGGCACCGAGCCCACCAGCGGCACGCTGCTGATGTCGGGCGCATCCAGGAATCCCAGCGACTCGATGATCCGGATTCCGCGTGCTGCCCCTCCCTCGCGTTTGCCGATGTAGCCCTTTTTTTCCAGGGCCGCGAGATGCTTGAGCACCGCGTTCTTCGAGGCCACCCCCAATTCATCCGCTAACTCCTGCAGCGTCGGCGGGTACCCGATTTCCTTCACGTTGCGGGCGATCAAGCGCAGAACGTTTTTCTGCTTTTCGGTGAGCGGTTTCATGAGCCTTCCCCGATTTGGTGAACAAAATATAACGTGATTTAATGTTCACCATAATAGTAACAAAATTGGCCCTGAAAGTCAAGCGGAAATTTCAAAAAATGCCCGGCTGCCGAAATCGCTCCGGCAATCCGGTCAAAGCAGGCGAAAGGCGAAGCCGAGGGACGGCCGGATGTCGAAGCGGCCGGCTCGCTGCACCTTGGCCAGTGTGGTGCCCAGATGCACCTCCAGCCGTGACACCAGCAGAAAGTGCGTGTCGACCCCCACCCAGGTGCGCTGTTCGTTGTCGTAAAACGCGAAGAACCCGAAAGAGAATTTCAGCGGTGTGATATCGTTGGATTTGAAAAAACGCAGGCCCGGCCCGAAGAGATGGCCTCCCACAACGAGATTCTCAACCGTTACGCTGTAGCGCGTCTGTTCGCTCAAAAGCAGGAATGTGACGATCCCCAATTCATCGAAAATGGTGTCTTTGAGCCCCCAACCTTCCCGGTACGCGTCCTCGAATTCCTTGGCTAAGCCCAGGCCGCTGGCCAAAAGCGCGGCCATCACCTTCGGGTGGTTCATGTTCAGAGGCTTGAGAAGCCGATACAGTCCCACGGCCAGCATGCCGCTGCCGGCAAAATGCATGGGGTGGGTCGCGTCGAACGGGTCGTGCTTCAGAAATTTGAACCCGCCATGCCTGGGCTCCTGGAACAAGTAGGGCTGAGCGTTGACCTGGCTGCAGAAAAGAATGGGGATGAGGATGCAGATAGCCAGACTGGTCTTCTTCATGGTGCGCCTCCCTCTGAGTGGTGTCTACAAACAAAAAAAGGGATTTTGATCTGCCTCAAAATCCCTGAATGAGCAAACGTCCTTACATCGATTTTGTTAATATTTAACCGCGAACGCCTGCTTTTGGCGAAGGAGCCGGTGAAGGGTCAAAATAACCGTTGAAAAAAAGACTCCGATTCGCTATGTTTGAGCCGTTGTTTTGGAAGGTTTGTTTGCTCACTTGAAACCATAGGGAGTGACGATGGCAAAAAAGGCGATTTCCACTTCAGAAGCTCCTGCGGCGATCGGACCTTATTCTCAGGCGATCGCGGCAGGGCCGTTTCTCTTCGTTTCCGGCCAGATCGCGCTGGACCCCGGGACCGGCGACCTGGTGGATGGGGATGTGCGTGCCCAGACCCAGCGAGTCATGGAAAACATCAGGGGGGTGCTGGAGGCGGCCGGGAGTTCGCTGGACGCGGTGGTGAAATGCACCATCTATCTGAAGAATCTGGCGGATTTCGGCAGCGTCAACGAAACCTACGCCCGTTTTTTTACCGCGGAGCCGCCAGCCCGGGCCACCGTCGAAGTCTCTCGGCTTCCCAAGGGCGTGGATGTGGAAATCGACGCGATCGCTTACCTCGGGGATTAAATGTTCTCGTCCGCCTTGTTGTCTTAGAGGGGATGTCCCGGGTCGAGTTTGCTCAAAAAGATTGTGATCAGGCGGAAATTTTTGTATATTAAAGGTCTTGAATTTTAGGTGGTGGTAATCTTTTCGATCAGAGACCAGGATGACTTTCGTAATCAGGCTCGTCGGGCGCCAAGTCGGCCATTTTTTTTATCACCTGGGTTGTTTCGCAGATCTGTTTTGGCAAACCATCAAGGCGTTTGCCGACGTCAAGACCTATGTGCGGCTGGTCGGCACGCAGATGCTGCGGATCGGGGTGCAATCCATCCCTATCGTGATCTATATCGCGATGTTTGCCGGGATGGTGACCTCCATTCAAAGCTCAGAGAACTTCGATGAGTTCGTGCCGCAGTACCTCATCGGCATGGTGGTGGAAAAGGGGGTGTTGCGGGAGCTTTCTGCGGTGCTGACCGCGCTGGTTTTGGCGGGCCGGGTGGGTGCGTCCATCGCCGCGGAGATCGGAACCATGCGGGTGACCGAGCAGATCGATGCGCTGGAAACTTTGGCGTTCAATCCCGTATCTTATTTGGTGGTCCCGCGGGTCATCGCAGGGACGGTGATGTTTCCGGCGCTGACCGTTTTTGCCGCCTTTGTGGGGGTCGTTGGCGGCTGGCTTACCGCGATCATGGTGATGGATGTGACGACCTTTGAGTTTTTCAAGGGGGTACGGCAATACTTTGTGATGAAGGATGTGGTGCTGCCCATGGCAAAATCGGTGATCTTCGGCTTTGCCATCACACTGATCGCCTGTTACCAGGGATTCAATTCCAAAGGTGGAGCTGAAGGCGTGGGTTCGGCGGCCACCAAAACCGCGGTGATCTCATGTTTGATGGTCCTGTTTCTGGACTTTCTCATCGCCGCGCTCATTCTTTTCAAGTATTAAAAAGAAAGGCGGGACTAAGAGTACATTGCTATGATTGAAATTCGTCGGCTCTACAAAAGCTTCGAAGACAACCAGGTATTGCGGGGGGTGAACCTGACCATCGGCAAAGGGCACACCACCGCGATTATCGGCAGCAGTGGCTCGGGCAAGAGTGTGCTCCTCAAGCATATCATGGGGCTGATGAAGCCCGATTCCGGGTGTGTGTTTTTGAGCGGCACCTGTGTCACCGACCTCTCCTACGAACAGTTGAAGTCTGTGCGCAAGAAAATGGCGATGGTCTTTCAAGGCGCAGCGCTGTTCGATTCCATGAATATCCTGGAAAATGTCGGCATCGGGCTGTTCAACCACACCAACATGTCGCGCAGCGAGATCGAGAAGCGGGTGTCCGAGTGTTTGGACCTCGTCGGGCTGCCCGGCATCGAGCATCTCTATCCCGCGGAATTGAGCGGAGGGATGAAGAAGCGAGTTGCCATCGCCCGGGCCATCGCGATGAGGCCTGAGATTCTGCTCTATGACGAGCCCACAACCGGGCTCGATCCCATCCGCGCCAATTCCATCAACGATCTGATCGTGAATCTCCAAAACAGTCTCGACGTAACGTCGGTTGTGGTGACGCACGACATGAACAGCGTGGAACGCGTTGCAGACTTCGTGGCGTTTCTCTACAATGGGGTGATCCATTTTGAAGGCACCGTGGAGGATTTAGAAAAGTCAGAGGACAAGGTGCTGCGTAATTTTGTCAACGGCGTCGATGAGGTGGAAAAATTTGCAGCATAATCAGGAGTAGGACAGAAGGATGAGGAAAATCAGCCCTGAAATCGCATCGGGGATTGCGCTTTTTTTGGCTTTTATCATTTTCGTGGCCGGGTTTCTCTTTCTCAAAAACGTGACCTTGAAACGCGGGCACTATAAGCTATACATTCATTTTAACGACGTCACCGGTCTGGAACCCAGCGATTTTGTGAGTGTTTCGGGCCTGCGTATCGGCAAAGTCACGAAGCTGAGGTTGAATGACCTGAAGGTGGTCGTGGAAATCGAGGTTTTGCCGGATATTCATTTGCCCAAAGATTCCCGAGCCCAGATAAAGAACCTGGGCATGGTGGGGGAAAAATTCATCGATATCATCCCCGGTACGTCCACGGAGATGCTTCAAGATGGCGACACCATCGAGGGCAGCGCAGCCGGTGACTTCACCGACCTCACGGGTTCCATGGAGGGGCTCATGGCGCAGGCCGAAGAATTCTTGATCCAGCTGCGCGCGACGTTCGAGAACGTTTTCGACCATGCCACCCAGCGCGACATGAAGCAGAGCATCAGTAGCGTCAATCGGCTCACTTCCGTGTTCGGAGACAATGCGGCACATCTAGAGAAGACGTTGCGCAATCTCGACGAGTTGACCACCAACATGAACGAGATTCTGGCGGCGCGGCGCGAACAAATGGAAACATCCATCGACAATCTCTACCAGGCGTCCAACCGGCTGGAGGGGCTAACCGACAAGGTGGAGAACTCCTTGGAGAGCATGCAGACGTTGTTGGCCAGCATCGAAAATCAGGAGGGCGCGCTGGGCAAGGTGATCCTCAACGACGACCTCTACAACGATCTCCGCCACCTTACCACAGAGTTGGATGGTCTGGTTCAAGACCTCAAAAAGCGACCGCAAAAATATTTGAACCTGGGTTTCATCAAAGTCTTTTAGGGGGCGCGTGAGGCGATGCTTCCCACCGATATCAGGAAAAGCGGCGAAAACGAGCTGATTATCGTTTGGGATGACGGTCACGAAAGCCATTACCAGATGCAGCGTCTGCGCAAAGCCTGCCCTTGCGCCACGTGTAAGACCGCCAGAGAAAAGGCGCGTTCCGGCCCACTGAATGTCCTGTCGCCGCAAGAAGTCATTCCCGAGAATGTGCAGGTGCGTTCGGCAGAGATAATCGGTCGTTACGCGGTACAATTCGCCTGGAGCGACGGGCACCACGAAGGGATCTACTCGTTTGACTATCTGTTGAGCCTGTGTGAATGCGTGCGGTGTTCGCCGTAAGAACGGCAAAAACAGCAAAATGCGGAAATTGTTGTCATTTGTGCCGGAATGGGGGAAAAAGTATTTGCTTCTCGCGGGAATATGTTGTATATTGGCCTTTGTTCTGAATCGGATATGAGAAAAGGGGCAGTCTTATCTGAATTCGGAAGCGATTGTGATTGCGGAACTGGAATCTCATCTGGCCGGGCCTCATACGACTCTGATAGCGACTTTTTCTTGCGGTGACGGAATTATGGAAGTGGAGTCAATCATTTTGATCCAAACAAAGACTGCCCTTTTTTCTTAAGCTTCGAGCATCTCGCGACGTTCCCACCTCAGTTTCCAAATGCACTCCATCAGGGGATGGTTTTGGGCATCCGGCAAGCAATAATTCGGGCCTGTACAACGATCATGTGCAACTTTGTTTTTTGCATCAGCGTAATAGATACGGTAATTGACATTCCGAGAGCCTCCACGTAATGCTTGCCGTCGAGACATTTCAGCTCACTAAGGTTTTCAGCCGGGGCAAAATCAAGGCCCTGGATGATTTGACGCTTTCTGTTGAGACCGGCACCATTTTCGGTTTGCTCGGACCCAACGGTGCAGGCAAGACCACGCTCATCAAGATCCTCCTTGGAGTCGTTTTCCCCACCTCGGGTTCAGTTTCGGTTCTCGAAAGACCTGTCAACGACCTCGAGGTGAAGGCCAGGATCGGTTATCTGCCTGAAAACCACCGCTACCCGGATTTTCTGCGCGGGGGAGAGGTGCTCGAGTACTATGCGCGGCTGGCCGGGATCGAGAAACGGCAGATTGCGCAGAATAAAGTTCGTCTGTTGAAACTGGTAAACCTGGAGAAATGGGCGGGCACCAAAATAAAAAAATACTCCAAGGGCATGATGCAGCGTTTGGGACTGGCTCAGGCGATGATGAACGATCCGGAAATGCTTTTCCTGGATGAGCCCACTGACGGCGTCGACCCCATCGGAAGGAAAGAAATTCGGGATGTGCTGCATCACCTCAAAGAAGAAGGCAAGACGATTTTTCTGAATTCCCATCTTCTCTCCGAGGTGGAGATGCTCTGCGACCAGGTCGCCATTCTCGACAAAGGAAAGCTGGTACAAACCGGCACCGTCCAGGAGTTGACCAGTCCATCTAAAACGTTTCGTTTCGAAACCTCAGCGATAACAAAAGAGGTGGAACAAGGTGTGAAGCAGCACGCGCTGAAGATAGAGAGTAAGAACGGCTTTATTCAGGTTACGGTGGCGAGTCAGAAGCATCTCAATGCCATCATCGATTACCTGCGGGCTCATGAGGTCGATATTCACGCAGTCGTGCCTTATAAACAAAGTCTGGAAGAGAGCTTTATCGAGATTCTGAAGAAGGATGTGGTAACGTAGAGATGATAACCCTGAGAAAAATCTGGGCCGTGATGCTCCTTACGTTCCGGGAATCGTTTGCGAAGAAGACGTTTCTGGTCTTTTTCGCGCTGTCCACCATCCTACATCTGTTTTTTATTCTGGCTTTGAACGTCGACGTCATCAACGGCGCGATGGCGATGGTGAAGGTCCTGGGGCAGGACGTCAACCCCGCGCGCGGCATCGACTTGCGAAAGATGATCATCGGCATTGAATCGGTAATCGCGACCGTGGTCTTTTCGGGCGGGATCTTTCTTTCCATCTTTGCCACCGCCAACCTGGTACCGTCCATGCTGGAGAAGGGGAGCGTTGAGCTGCTGGTTTCCAAGCCGCTGAAGCGCTGGCAGATTTTTCTCGGTCGCTATGTGGGCGCCCAGGCCATCATGGGATTTAACGTCATTTACCTCATCGCCGGGACGTGGTTGATTCTCTCCATCAAGACCGGCATCTGGCATTTTTCGTATCTGTATTCCATTGCCATGGTGATGGCTGCCTTCGCGATTATGTACGCCCTGATGTCGCTGGTGGGCGTGGCCACGCGCAGTCCGGGCGTCTCAATTATGGTTGCCTACACCGTGCTCTTCTTCAGTCCGTTTCTGGTGCAAAAAGACCGCATTTACGCGCTGCTGTCCAGCAAGATCTATTACTACTTTCTCGAGGGACTCTATCAGGTGTTTCCCAAAACATTTGAACTCGGGGAGATCAACCAGGCGCTGGTGATGGGACGTCCGGTCGCGGGATGGTCGGCCTTATGGTCTTCATGCTTGGTGGGAACCGCATTTTTGGGGTTCGCCATGTTTATCTTCTCCAGAAAAGACTTCTAACCCACAAGGGAGGTTTCTATGAAGCTGTCAAAAGGACTCTCGTTGGCCCTGGCTATTTTTGTTTTCGCCGCAGGCTGTACCGCGGAAAATGCGCCGGAACCTGCCTCGGTGCACACCTCCGACTATTTGCGGTTGCTTCCTGAAAGCACAAATGGTCTGTTCTTCGCGAACCTGGCGAAGCTGAGAGAGACGCCGCTGGGCGAAGACCTGAGGGGGGAATTGGCCGAAAACTGGCATCATGATGACGAGTATCTCGATTTTGTGGAAAAGACCGGCGTGGACCTCCGCAAGGATGTCGACGAGGTCTGGGTCGCGATCGTATCCGAAGATAGTCATGATGTGATGGGTGGCGCCGTCGTGCGGGGTCGCTTCGACCGGCAGAAAATCGTCGATTATTTAAAGACCGAACATCCGCACAAATTCCGCCAGGATTCGTATCGCGGCTTTGACATTTACATTCCAAAGGATGAGGACGAGGTGTTCTGTTTTCTGAACGATGACACGATCTTGGCGGGCAAGGATGCGTGGCTGCGCCGCGTTTTGGACCTCGCGGCGGAAGGAGGCAAGAGCGTCCTGGACAACCCGACCATGGCCGAGTACATCACCTCGATTCCACACAAAGATCAGCTCTGGGGCGTGCTGAATCTGCAGGAGCTTTCCGACGAGTGGGCCAGGCAGTTGCGCGGGCACTCCGATTTCCGTGGCTCACAGTCCATCGAGAACATGAAATCCATCGTTTTCTACACAGAGATCGACGACGCGATGCGGATGTTCCTGAGCGGAAATTTCGACAGGGATGAGGAAGCGGAGCTTTTGGCGGAGATGCTCACCGGCTTTAAGGCCATGGCCAAGCTGGCCGTTTCCGACGACCGCGAGGCAATCGATATGCTCAATGACATCAAGATCAAAACCGAGGGGACCACAGTGAACGTGGTCGCCAAACTGGACCGGGATTTCTTCGACAAATTTCGCGAAAAGCGGCGAGCGTTTCGGGGTCGTAAACTCCTGTGAGGAATAAGAAGGATTTTCGCAAGGTCGGGCTGCTTTTTCCGGCCGCGGTGATCGTGTTGACTTTTCTTTTGCAGATTTTTCTTGGCCGCTGTCCGGTACCGTGAACTGCCGGAAGCGCAAGGAGAAAAAAGGGCTGCCGGAAGACAGCCCTTTTGTTGTTCGTGTGGGCGTTTACAGGAACTGCTGGATCGCCTGGTCCACGTCTACCGCGGAGTAGCTCAATTCAAATGGGTCAGAGTGGTAGAAATTGCCGTGGAACGGTTCGGTGAGCACAACGCCGTCCCGGTCTAGCAGCCAGATGGTAGGCGTGCCGTATTTCTGCGTTTCGTCTTCGGCCCGAAACTTTCCTTGCCACGGGTAGATGGTGCCATAATTCTTATCCGGCAGCAGGTCCTCGCGACGGTTGAACAACAGCCGGAAGCGGAAGTCGTAGTACGTTTCCACCGGCAGAAGGCGACCGCTCACCACCTTTTCGGTGCTGGCGATAAAACGCTGCACGGCCTTCTTGAACTTTTCCGAATCAGCCGGCTCATCGAGGAAGACGCGTTCTTCCAACCCATAGTACTGGCTGGAGTACACAGGGGGACAGGCTACGGGAATGATCTGGACTTCCGACGGGTACTTGAGATGCACGAAGCGAACCACGTAGAGGTCTTCGAATGAATCGGGGCACCAGATCCCCCCCAGGCGCTCCGAGTTCGATAGCGCACCGCCCCCGTAGATGTACAGCAGGTTGAGCGCCGCTTCCGGGTCGGCCTGGCAGAGGTCGACGATTTTGTGGTGATTGAGTTGTTTATCTGAGACAAAGGCCTCCTGCGAAATCTTCTCGCCCGGCTTGTAACTCCCGCCGTCGCGTCTCTCGCCGCCCGGTGTTGAAAAAGTGCTCAGGGGCACGGCGTTCAGGAACGCGGTGGAACCCAGTGCTAACCCCGCCTGTAAAAACTTTCTGCGATTCATCTTTCCTCCCTTCTCCGCTGTCTGTTTAACTGAGGAAAAACTTTCGTCGTGTTCTGTGCTCGTGTTTGTGGTGGGATGTCTTCCCCGGCCAACGGTTCGTGCGCGGAAGACGGTCAGAGTTTGTCGGCAGCTTGTTTCAGAACGTACCGCCGTTCGAATGTCGAAAGCTCCACGCCGATCACCGATTCAAACGCTTTTTGGAATTCGGTTTTGGAGGTTTTGCAGTGCACGCGGCGGAGGAGCTCTGCCACCCGTTCCGAGCCGAACTCCTTGTCGAGGTCGTAAGCGAAGGCGTAGGCCGAGGCCCACTGCCGTTCACTGGGTTGACGAAAGTCGTTGGCCTGGTAAAGGTCCAGGGCTGAAACGTAACCCAATTGCTTCAGCGTTTGCAGGCACCTTTGGTAGTAGGCGTCCGCGGTGGATTCGTTTTGAAAGAAGCCGCCATAGATGCGGCACAGCGGCCGGATGAGTGATGGGGGCTCGTTGTCCACGAAGTTGAGAATGGCTTCGGTGGCCTTTTCCAGGTCCAGGGGCTGCGCCGAGACGATGCCCCCGCGCAGATCGTCGAACGGGTAGACTGTGCCCTCACCGGCGGTGATATCGTAGCGGTACGGGATCTTTTCAGTGGCAGTCACACCAAAACGTTTGCTGACTTCGTTGAAGTGCGCCTCCTGGATTTGCAGAATCAACTCCGGCAACGGGTGGTCCCATCGGTAGTAGTAAATGTAGTGGTCGGTTTCGGTGTGCTTCCAGTCCCGTTCCCACTCGATGAGGGCTTTGAGCTGATTGCGGAACGCGATGTCTTCGTCGAATTTGATCAACACCAGCGGCTGAAGCTGGTAGTTGAGCTCCATTGCGGCGATCTTCAGGTACTCACGCCAACTCTGCAGGGTCGGGCTGTGCAACAGCGTGGAATCTGCGTCGCGCACGGCCTTTCGGACCACTCTGGCAATTCTAAAGTCGTTGTGGTAAGTTGAGTCGTTGGCTTCCGACGCGTTGATGCAGATAATCGCCAGAAGTGAAAGAGCGAATAACCTCTTCATGAAAGAAGACACAAGTAACGTAAAGTCCTTTTTATGTACTTCGGGCTAATATAAGCGAAGGAATCACGAAAATCAATATTTTTAAGTGATTTGAGTTCTTTTTCGGCATTTTTTGCTGATTTTTTGACGATCCGGCCCCGTTTTTATCCCCTTTGCAATGACCATTGCGCGCGTGCGGGGCGAGTTTCGCCACATGTGATCTAACGTATCTCTATGTTAAACAAAGAGTAAAACATGTAGATGATCAAAGGGCGACTTTAGCACCTATGCCCGTCTCCGCTGTCTCATGGGAACGTGTTCCTCTCTGACATACTGGGATCGAGAGATTTTGGTTGCATTATTTGTTTGTTCATACTACTTTTAGACTTCTTTTTGAACGCAATGTGAGGATACGAGTTGTGCCGAAATTGATGGTCAGTGTCTCCGGGATTCGAGGCGTGGTCGGCGAAGGGCTGACGCCCGAGGTCGCGACCAGGTTCGCGCAGGCCTTTGGCACCTACCTCGAAGGAGGCAAAGCCGTGGTGGGGCGAGACTCGCGTGTCTCCGGCGAGATGCTGCGGGACGCGGTGGTCGCTGGGCTTCTTTCGGTGGGCTGCGATGTCCTGGACATCGGGGTCTGTCCGACGCCCACGACGCAGATGGCGGTGGAAAACTTGCAGGTGGACGGCGGCATCATGATCACCGCAAGCCACAACCCAATCATGTGGAACGGCCTCAAGCTCATCGCGGCTGACGGCCTGTTTCTCGATGCGGAACAGGGAGAGGCCGTGTTGAAAATTTCCGAAGCGCGCGAGTTCCCGTTCGCGGCCTGGGACAAGCTCGGTGTGTCCATGCCCTACTCCCGGGCCGTGGAGGAACACATCGACGCCATCCTGAACCTCGACTACCTCGACCTGGAGCAGATCCGGAATCGGAAATTCCGGGTGGCGGTGGACTGTGTCTGCGGCGCGGGGGCCAATTTGGTGCCGCAGCTCCTGCACGAGTTAGGCTGTGAGATCGCGTGCATCAATTGCGAGGCCACCGGACTTTTTCCGCGCAATCCGGAGCCGTTGCCCGAGAACCTCGCCGAGTTGAGCGAGTTGGTCAGAGAGGAAAACGCAGACCTGGGCCTGGCGGTGGACCCCGACTCCGACCGTCTTGCGCTGGTTTCCGAAAAGGGCGAGCCGCTGGGGGAAGAAAGAACCCTGGCCATCGCGGTGAAATTCATCCTGGGGAAACGGCAGGGTCCTGTGGTGATCAACGCCTCGACGTCGCTGGCCACCGAGGAGGTCGCGCGCGCGGCCGGCGCGGAAGTCGTGCGCACCAAAGTGGGAGAGATTCATGTGGCCAAGAAAATGCGCGAGGTGGGCGCGGTGATCGGCGGAGAAGGCAACGGCGGGGTCATTCTTCCGGATTTACACCTGGGCCGCGACGCCCCCGTGGGAATCGCGCTGCTCTTGCAGCAATTGGCCGAGTTTGGGGGCACACTGAGCGAATTCAGCCAGACGCTGCCGCAGTACCATATTTGCAAAGAAAAGGTGGAGCTGGGGGCGCTGGAGCCGGCCGAAGCGCTGAAACGGTTGCAGGAGCGCTATGCCCGGGAAAAGCTGGATTTTACCGACGGCGTGAAAATCGTGCGGGAAAAGTCGTGGGTGCATATTCGCCCGTCAAATACCGAACCGATCATGCGGATCATCGCTGAAGCGCCGTCGTTGGAAGAAGCGCGAGCCCTTTGCGCGGAGGTCCGGGACAATTTTGAATAGAGTCAGCCCATGTTGATCTGCAAGATCGTCGGAGACGTGGTCTCCACGCAGAAAAACAGCCACCTGGAAGGCTACAAGCTGCTTCTGGTGCAACCTGTTGAGCTGGATCGAAAGACCCCCACCGCCCCCGCGATGATCGCGCTGGATAAGGTGGATGCCGGTAAAGATGATCTTGTGCTGGTGAACAAGGAAGGCGGCTCCGCACGGCTGCTTTTGGGCGATGAGGAGGTGCCGGTTCAGGCGGTTATTGTCGGCGTGATCGACGATATCGACTTGGCGGTCTGAGCACTGAAGAATGTGCGACAAGCACTTCTTGCGGCAAATAGACAAGATTCCTCCTGAATGACAGAGACCGAAGAGCGTTGAGTTTTCACAGACTGTCATTAGTGTCCGGTGAGTTTTGAAAATGAGCGTTTGCCAATGGCATGGGGCTGTCCAAAAAGTCGGAAAAGAGCATCAATTTGTCACTCCTGCGAATGCAGGAGTCTATTAAAATCAGTATGTTAGAGATTCCTGCCTTCGCAGGAATGACAGAAAAGTCCGACTTTTTGG
>CAYQOI010000020.1:0-15697 GCA_964419085.1 uncultured Cytophagia bacterium
ATGAATCCCGATGATCAGCAGGTCTGGTACACCCTGGGCAAAATTGCGGGTCAGCTCAACGACATCTCGCTGGCCGGGTACGCCTTTGCTAAAGGGGATCAGACCAAAAAAGCCCTGGACGGAAAAGTGGTCGTCGGGATGCCCAGTACCACGCTGGAAACTATTCTGGGCTCGCCCGCTGAAAAGCACGAAATCAAATCGGACCAGTTGACCGGCATCGAGGAATGGGTCTACAAGACCAGACGCAAGGCCAAGGGGAAGGTCGAGATTCCTCACCCGCTGAACGTGTATGTCGTGGATGGCCGGGTGGACGCGTTGATGGAGGTCAAATAGCCCAGAACCGAACCGGTGCTCTTGAATTGATAAATTCACCCGTTGCTGCGGTGACGGGTGAATTTTGTTTTTTGGGGTGAGGCGAGGCGGAGAGGACTGCACGCGAAC
This sequence comes from uncultured Cytophagia bacterium, assembly GCA_964419085.1. Classification (GTDB taxonomy): domain Bacteria; phylum Zhuqueibacterota; class Zhuqueibacteria; order Oceanimicrobiales; family Oceanimicrobiaceae; genus CAYQOI01. Next base: position 442 of record CAYQOI010000020.1, read on the forward strand.
CCGTCCGGGGCGCTCAATATGGATGCTATGCTGCAGCACGCCCAACGCGAAAACTACCGCGAGTTCTACGAGCAGGTTGCCCGCCGCTATCCGGAGGAGGAGCTGGTCTACGCTTCTCTGCGCGGGCGGGTGCGCAGGCGGTTCATCCTCTCCCATTTGCGGAGTTTTCGAGGACGGCTGCTGGACCTCGGTTGCAACCGCGGGATGTACACCGCCACCTATCAAAACGGCAAGGCCTTTGGTGTGGACATCGCCCTGCCCGCGCTGGTCGCGGCCCGGGAACGGCACCCCGGGGGACGATACATCCAGGGCGACGCGCAAGACTTGTCGTTTTTTCGCTCCCAAAGCTTTGACGCGATCCTCTGTTCGGAGCTCATCGAACACGTACCCGACGCCCAACGCGTCATCAACGAATGTTTTCGTCTGTTGAGAAAGGGAGGCCGGCTTTTGCTCACCACCCCCAACTACAAAGGGACCCGCCCCACATGGGTGGATATCGGTGCGATGCAGGCATTTGGTGTCTCCGGCGTGCGTGGGCAGTTCTATTTTCACACCGCCTTTCGTCCCGAAGAGCTGGCTGAGATGGCAGGACGAGCCGGGTTCCAGCAGGTGGATTGCGGCACCTTCGAGAAGGAAGTCAAGTACGCCACTCGCTTGCCCGTTGCGCTGTTTCATCTGGTGCGCGTGCTCAATCGTGCCACCTTTAACAGCGCGCAGGTGAACCGGGTAAACGGTCACCTGCTGGAACGGGGTGCGCTCGTAGTCTATCTGATCTGCCGCGGCCTGGGGCTGGACGGACTGTTCACCCGACTGGTGCGGGAGGGCGTGCGGTCGTATCTGCTGGCGTCGAAACTGTAACGTGGTTTCGAGTGACGGTCATGGCGCGAAAGGGTTTTGTCTCGAGTTGGCTGCGGAGAGCGACGGAAGTGCCGCCCTATTCTCAACTGGCGTTCATCTACGACAGCGTCATGCGCCATGTTGATTATGGTGCCTGGGCGTACTATCTTTCCGAGCTTTTTCTGCGGGCGGATGTGGACGTGCGCGAGGTGGTGGACATTTCCTGCGGGACCGCCAACCTGCTGTTGCGCCTGAGCGATTTGGATTATCGCGTCGCTGGGTTTGACGAGTCGGAGAATATGGTCCGGGTCGCCCGGCATAAGATTCTGCAGCGCTTTCTGAACATCCCGGTCTGGTGCGCTTCGATGACGAGATTTGCCTTGCGGCATCCGGTTCAAGCCGTGGTCAGTACTTACGACAGCATCAATTACTGCATGAACCTGGAGACCTGGTCCGAAGTCTTTACCCACGCTCTCGACGCGCTTTGCATCGGCGGCGTGTTCATTTTCGACATCTGTACCGAACGCAACTCCCGCCGGAATTTCCAAAACTACTACGACGATGGGCGGTGTGACAGGGTGGAGTACAACCGGCACTCCTATTACCTCCGGCGTGAGCGGGTTCAAGTGAATGAATTCTTGATTCAGCCGCTGGAGAGCGATAAGGCGCTCTACCGCGAGGTGCATCGTCAGCGGATCTACAAGATTTCGGAGATCAGGGAAGTCGTTCCGTCGCAATATTTTGACGTGGTGGGGATTTACGACGGCTTCACCTTTCGTCCGGGCACAGAAAAATCGGATCGCGTCCATTTTGTGCTCAAGAAGAAAGCGGATGTGAAATGGTAAAGCTGCACAACGTGAGAATGCGTTACCCGGGAGGCGATGGACTGGAGCTTGTCAATCTGGAGGTCCGTCCCGGCGAATTCGTGTTCCTGGTGGGTCCCACGGGTGCAGGCAAAAGCACGGTTCTGAAGCTCATCTACATGGAGGAATTTCCAACCGAAGGGTATGTCGTGGTCGAGGACTACAACTCGCAGCGGATCGAGGAGAAGGAGATTCCCTATTTGCGCCGCAAACTCGGCATCATTTTCCAGGACTTCAAATTGCTGGAGGACCGCGATGTCTTCGAGAACGTGGCATTTGCCCTGCGGGTTACCGGCGCGCGGCGCAAGGACATCAAACGCAAAACGCTGCGCGCGCTCGCGGAGGTGGGCCTCAGCCACAAGAGCCGGAAAATGCCGCACGAACTCTCCGGCGGCGAGCAGCAGCGGATCACGATCGCGCGGGCCATCGTGAACGACCCCCTCATCTTGCTGGCCGATGAGCCCACCGGTAACCTCGACCCCAAAACGGCCGTGGAGATCATGAACATTCTCGACCGGGTCAATTCGCGCGGCACCGCGGTTCTGATGGCCACGCACAATTACGAACTGGTGAACAACACCTCCAAACGGGTTGTTTCCATCAAGCGGGGGAGGACCCTGAATTGAGCCTGCTTTTTACCATCCGGGAAGGGTTCAGCGGCCTGAAACGCTCTCGTTTTGCCGGCTTTGTCGCAACCGCAACGGTGGCAATTTCGTTGATCTTGATCGGGATGTTCCTGGTGATCACGGTGAATTTGGGCCGGTTCGTGCAGACTCTGCGGAGCCGGGTTGAGCTGGAGGTGTTCCTGGACGACTCGTTCGATGATGTCAAGATCCAGGCGCTTTCGGCTCAGGTGAGCGCAATTCCGGGAGTCGAGGCGGTCACATTTATTTCCAAAGAAAAGGCGATCCAGGAATTTCAGGCATTGTTCAAGGACCAGACCAACGATTACTTCGAGACGCTGGGGTACAATCCCCTGCCCGCTTCGTTCAGGGTGAAGTTGCGGCAGGGATTTCGCACCGCCTCCGGCGCGGAGTCGGTTTATCGAGACATCTGCGCCCTGGACGGCATAAGCGAGGAGGATGTGGTCTACCGCCGCGACTTTTTGATCATGTTGGAGAAGTACATCAAAGTGGCCATCGCGCTGGATTTTCTGGTGGGCTCCATTGTCTGCATCAGCGCCCTGCTTCTGGTCTCCAACAACATTCGGCTTATCATCATCTCGAAGAACAAGCTTATCGAGACCATGAAACTGGTGGGCGCGACAAGATTTTTTATTCAAATGCCGTTATATATTCAGGGCGCGGTGCAGGGATTCCTCGGGGGAATTGTTGCGGCACTATTTTTGTATGGACTTCTCAAGGTGGCCGCGATCGAAATACCGGGTCTCATCTGGGTGGACTGGAAAATCTATTTCTTGCTGGCCAATCTCGGTGTGCTGCTGGGCGTCGCCGGCAGTTTCACCGCGGTGCGAAAGTATCTATAGGCCTTAGTTTTCACAGACTTAAGGACTTAGTTTTTGCTTGACTCCCAGGTGAAAAATTGTTATCTTACGTCATTTCGGTTGAAATAACGTCGTTTTCCGAGCATGCTTTGGGTAAATGTTCAACAAGTAGTCAGATGAACGATGTTTGATAAAGCGCTGAATGAACGAGAAAGCAAGATTCTGAACCTGATCGTGGAGAGCTACGTGCAGACCGCCACTCCCGTCGGGTCTCGTTATCTGTGCAAAAAGTATGGTTTGAATCTGAGCCCGGCCACGGTGCGCAACGTCATGAACGACCTGGAAGAGATGGGGTTCATTACGCAACCGCATGTTTCTTCTGGTCGGGTGCCCACCGACCGCGGCTATCGTTTCTATGTGGACAGTCTCACCTCGCTCAAGAGCCTGGCTCGTCGCGAGCGAAGAATGATCGTGGAGAACCTGCGCAAGGTGTCCATCGATGTGACCAAGATCCTGGATGTCTCGTCCCAGGTTTTGGCGAATATTTCCAGCCAGCTGGGTGTTGTGCTGGAGCCCAGTTTCCGAGACGGAGTTTTTCAAAGAATGGAGCTGGTGGCGGTTTCTGAGAACAAGCTTCTGGCGGTGATTTCCATCAAATCGGGTTTGGTGAAGACGTTCATGATGGAGCTGGACAGCGGGTTTTCCGTGGATCAGCTTCATGATGTCTCTTGGGTGATTACCGAGCGGCTTTCGGGCCTTTCTCTGCAGGAGGTGAAGGAGACGATCGATGTGCGGCTGCGAAACGTCGCGGATGTGAATGAGAACCTGATCCGTCTGATCATCGACTCTTCCAGCCATCTGTTCGATTTCGAGCGGGAAAAGGAGCTGCATCTCGGCGGCGCGCGCTACATCATGTCGAATCCCGAGTTCTCTAACCGCGAATATGCCGCCCGAATCCTGGAATTGATCGAGAGCAAGGAAGGGCTGTTGCATCTGCTGGATGACCGCGCCGGCCCCGAACCGGTCTCTATCCGTATCGGCAGTGAGAACCGGGAGGAGGTATTTCGAGATTGTAGCGTGGTGGTTACCCGATACCACGTGGGCAATATCGCGGGGACGCTAGGGGTGGTTGGGCCCACGCGCATGCAATACGCGAAGATCATCCCGCTGGTCGAATACATGGGCAAGACGCTCACGCAAATGTTGTGTGGCTAATCGAGGACATCTGCAGCATTGATTGGGAGCTATGACGAAGACAGGGACAGAAACAGTCGAAAAGACGAGCGGAAACAGTAAATCCGCCGCAACCAAGGCCGGGACCCGCAAGAAGGCCGCGTCTTCTGCCCGGCGGACGAGCCTCACAAAAAAGCTCAAAGAGGTCGAGGCTGAGAGGGATCGACTCAAAGACCAACTCTTGCGGAAAGCCGCGGAGTTCGACAATTACAAGAAAAGAACCGAAAATGAAATTGGGCAGATTCTGGTCAACGCCAACGCGGAGCTCATCACGGAACTGCTGCCGGTACTGGACGACCTCGAGCGCTCGCTCCAGTCAGACCAATCCGGTGCCAGTTACGAAAGCCTGAAGAAGGGCGTCGAGTTGATCTATCGAAATCTCAGCAAGATTCTGGAGCGTCGCGGGGTTCGACCCATCGAGGCGGTGGGTCAGGAGTTCGATCCTGAAAAGCATGAAGCGCTGATGCAGGTTGAAAACAAGGAGTTTCCATCCGGCACGGTGGTTGAGGAGCATCTCAAGGGCTATGAAATGAACGGCCGGGTCTTGCGACACGCTCAAGTGCTGGTCAATAAGTAGGGCGCGCCCGTCGCACCGCCGGAGTTCTCAACGCGACTGATGTGAGCATGACCAAACGCGATTACTACGAAGTGCTGGGTGTCCGCAGGGATGCATCGCCTGATGAAATCAAGAAGGCGTACCGGAAACTGGCGATGAAATATCACCCGGACCGCAACCCGGGGGACAAGCGTGCCGAAGAGAGCTTCAAGGAGGTGGCTGAGGCCTACGAGGTTCTGCGCGATCCGCAAAAACGGGAACGCTACGACCGATTCGGCCACAGCGGCCTTGGTGGAGGCTTTGAAGGGTTTGGCTTTGACTTCGATTTGGGCGATGCGCTGCGCACCTTTATGTCTGAGAGCTTCGGTTTTGGAGATTTCTTCGGCATGGGGCGCCGGTCGGGCTCCAGGAGTCGCGTGCGTCGGGGCGCCGACCTGCAGCTTAAGCTCAAGCTCACGCTCGAAGAGATCGCGACCGGGGTTAAAAAGAAGCTCAAGGTTAAGAAGTGGGTCCGCTGTGACGCCTGCAATGGAACCGGCGGGAGTGAGCCCGATGCATATATGACCTGCCTTCAGTGTCACGGGGCGGGCGAGGTTCGGCAGGTGTCGCAATCGCTCTTCGGTCAGTTTGTGAACATCACGACCTGCCCCCGATGTAACGGTGAAGGCCGGGTGCTCAAAAGTCCCTGCAAGAAGTGTGGCGGCGACGGCAGGGTCCATGGTGAAAGCATCATCACCGTGGATATTCCCGCCGGGGTTGCCACGGGCAATTATCTGACCATCCGCGGGGAAGGCAATGTGGGGCCCAGGGGCGGGCCGGCCGGGGATGTCATCGTTTTGATCGAGGAGCAAGAACACGAGTATTTCGAGCGCCACGGAGATGACATTCTTTACAATTTGGTGTTGAGCTTTAGCCAGGCGGCTCTGGGCGATGAGGTGGAGGTGCCCACGCTGAACGGCAAGGCCAAATTGACCATTCAGCCGGGCACGCAGATGAACAAGATCCTCCGGATGAGAAATAAAGGCATCCCGCGGTTGCACGGGCACGGTCGGGGCGACCAGTTGGTGCGCATCGTGGTTTGGACGCCCACGAAGTTGACGGCGCGGGAAAAGAAGTTGTTCCAGGAGTTGGCAAAAAGCGAAAACTTGAAGCCGCCGCGGAATCACCGGAGCTTTTTGGGAAAGGTGAAGGAAGCCATTTTCTGAAAAATGCTGGGCCTGACCAGGCAGGAACAGGGCATCGTACTCTTCTTGGTCTTCTCCTTGCTGGTCGGCGGTGCCGTTGATTTCTACAAACGATTCGTCGCAGGCCCGGTGGACCCGCCGGGCAGCAAAACCGCCGTGGAGGCGTTTCAGAAGCGGGCGCGGTTGCTGCAACACCGGGTGCACAAAGACTCGGCTCGGGTTTCGGATTCGGAAGCTACCGCCAGGAAGTCTCGTCGCAGCTCTGGCGGGGAAAATCTTTTCCCGGTGAATGTAAACCGGGCAGAGCAGCAGGAGTTGGAACGTTTACCGAGGGTAGGCCCGGTGCTTGCGCGACGAATTCTGGATTATCGGAAACGGAATGGTGGCTTCCGAAAGCTTGAGGACTTAAAGCGGGTCAAGGGCATCGGTGAGGCCACGTTTGAACGGATAAAACCCTACGTTTCGCTGAAATGACAGACGGAGAAAACAGAACCTAACCCACTAACTACGTAGAGGGAGGAGAAATGGCAAAAGAAAAGGCAAAAGGTTCCATTATTTACGAGATTCTGATCGTGATTCTGGCGGCCCTTTTGGTTGCGTCGATTATCTACCCCAAGAAGCTCACAGACCAGGAAAAGCGCAACGAGGAAATTAGCCATTACAGGATGAGTGAAATCGAAAAAGCCGCGTTACAGTACCACAAATACAACAACACGTATACCGACACGCTGGACAAGATCATCGAATTCCTTCGCACCAGTCCGGAATATGCCGCTTACGTCGACTCCGTGGCTGTGGGTGGGGTGGATTCTGTGCTCCGGCGTCTGGATGAATTCCGCCGGGTAGAGGAGACGATTCTGGAGGCGCTCCCTCAGGCGACCGATACCACGATGATCGACTCGCTGGTCAACCTGCAACGAGATTTGAAGGCCGAGTCTCGTCAGCTCGCGGGTTACGTGGAATATGTCCACGACAGGATGAAGAGCCTCCCGAACATGCCCATGAAACCGCTCGCCGCCGCGTTTAAAGTAGTGGACTCCAAGCAGTTTACCCTCAATATGGACATCGTGGCAAACTCCATCGAAAATGGCCGGCTGCAGGATGCGGAAAAGGGCGCGAAGGAGGTGCTGAAGGTGATCGATGAGGTGGAAAGTAAGTTTCGCTATGTGCTGGAGCGCATCCCCGCCTACAAGGGGGAGGGCCTGGATTCACTGAAATACTGTCCCACGACCGGCAAGGAGTTTCGTCTCGTCCACGTGGATACCAGCGCGATAAAATATCTGAACATCTACAGTCCCATCGATAGCGAGGACATCGCAGAGGTGGAGCACAACTTTTTGAAATCGAAAATCGGGGGATTGCACCTGCACAATCACGGCAAGATCGAAAGCGGTGAAAAGAGTTGGGAAGCAAAATGATTAGGTCATCACCGGAGGCGTGAGATGACCCAACAAGAGAAGGGCATTCTGGGGATAAGCTTGATCGATGATCAACTCAGAATTGTCGAAGGCCGGAGGCAGGAGAACGAGTTCATCATCACGGGCGTGACGCAGGGTCGGACGCGGCAGCCGTTCAAGTTTGACGTCTTTTCCGACAAAAGCATGCCGCGACGATTTGCAGAAGACATCACACGTCTTTTGGGCACGCAAGAGTTTTCCGCCAGCGATGTGGCGTTCTCCCTGGATTCGCGGATGGTTCTGGTCAAACGCCTGCCGGTGGACAAGGAGTTACAGGAGGAGGCACTCGATGAACAGGTGAGCTGGGAAGTGGGTCAGTTTGCGATCTCCCCGCTCGACAATTACATCGTGGATTTCGAGCGATTGAATTCGAGTGCGGAAGCGAAGGTGGAAGATTTGCTGGTGGTGGTGGTTCGCAAGAACGTCGTGCGGTTTCTGCGCCAGGTGTTCAAACAGACCGACTTGAAGCTCAAGGTGGTGGATGTGGATATCTTTTCCGCGCAGCGCGCTTTGCAGCTCAACTACGATTACGATGCAGCCGAAAAAATCGGCCTGATCGATCTCGAGGAGCGCAAGATCAACTTTTCCATTCTCAAAGGGCGCAATTTCTTTTTGGCCCAGGATTTGCAAATCAATCCGAATAACCACGGCCGCGACAGTGAGGAAGCCACCATGCGGTTGATCACAAAAGAGTTGCGTCGAATTATTCTGGATCAGCACCTCGGGAAGGGGGTAGAAGACCTGAATGAGATATTTCTTTACGGCGAGGCTGTTGAAGATAATGTGCTTGAAGGTCTGCAAAACAGCTATGATGTGCGTATTGAGCGAGCAAACCCCTTCAAGAAGGTTAAGCTTCAGGGTGGGGCAAAAGAGGGCGTCAGTGGTGCCCGTCCGGAGAGATTTATGATCTCTGTGGGCGCCGCGCTGAGAGGCATCCAATAATCATTTTGGAGTAAGTACAATGGTTGATATCAACTTGATCGGCGATGACAAGACGGGGGAAGAGGAACGCGTAGAGGATTTTACGCAAAGTTCCAGCATGGACACCCAGGAGCTGGCCTTCGAGGAACGGACCGAAACGTTCGACACAACAAAGACGACGGGGTTCGCGCGGCGGCGCAGCTATTCCTCTTTGATGTCGACGCTTATCATTGTGGCGGTGCTCCTTCTTCTCGGCGGGGCCATCTACTATCTGATGTTCAGCGGAGATGAGCCGGCGACCGAGGCTGAACTCCAGGCGTTGGTGCAAGACTCACAGGACTTTGCCGAGGAACCCTCTGGCGGCCAGCCGGAACAGGTCGAGCCACAAGCCGATCTAGGCGGCCAGGAGCAGAACGGGAGCCAGGAGGGCCTCGCAGAGCAGCCGGTGCAGCCCACTTCCGAGGTACCGCCCGAAACCAAGCCGACTCAAACGCGGCCCGTCGAGGCTCCTCAACCGAAGGCTCAACCCCCCGTAACCCGGGAGATCACCCTGACGTCAGGAGATTTCCTTACCAACACCCGCGCCGCGGTGGACGCGGTAACCACCATCGTGAATTCGGTTCCGTCGGGTTTGAGCACGACGCTGCTTTCTTACGCAGGTGAACAGGTCCGGCTGGAGTTGGTGGCCAATGCCGTTTCAGACGTCCGCGAGTTTGCAGACCAACTCAATCAAACCAGTGGCGGGAACCTCGCCATCGTCTCTCAGGATGAGGTGGCGACGGATGGCACGGTGCTGCAGAAGGTTCTGCTGTTCGGCCAGATGCCCGGTAACGGGCGGGGCGGCGACCGTGCGCAGGTTCAATTCATGACGCTCGCTCAGGCCAAAGATTGGCTCACCGGCAGTGCACAGCGCTTCGGCCTGGAAGTGCGGCAACTGACCTCACAGCCGGGAATCGTGCAGAGGGGCTCTGAGCGCATTCCGATTCTCCTGCGCGCCTACGGTCCACGCGCAGCGGTGGTTGATTTTCTACAGGACCTCGCGCAACAGAAGCTGAATTTCGACATCGCAAAAGTGCTGCTGGTCTCGCCGGATATGGTCTCATTCCGCGATGACAACCTGATGTTGGTGATGAACATGTTCCTGCTGCAGCAATAGTTGCATGCGGCGACATGCGAATTATTTCCGGTACAAAGCGAGGTCTGCGGCTGGTCGCGGCGAAGGGTGCCGCGGTCCGTCCCACTACCGATAGCGTCAAAGAACTTATTTTCGATGTGCTGGGCAAGGCTGTTGTCCACGGCCGGGTCCTCGATCTCTATGCCGGAACAGGAGCGTTAGGCATCGAAGCCTTGAGCCGGGGTGCGGCCAGGGCTGTTTTTGTTGAGAATAGCAGAGCCGCTTTGCGCGCGATTCAGGAGAACCTGAAGAAAGCGGGCTTTGAGGATCGGGCAGAGATTTTGCGCCTGTCCGCGCTGCATGGGGTGAAGATGCTTGCCAATCTGAATGAACGCTTCGACATTATTCTGGCGGACCCGCCTTACCGCGCGGGCCTTGCGGAAAAGACCCTCGTCGCAGTGGAGAATGCCGACCTGGTAGCCCCGGGCGGGTGGGTCGTATTGGAGCAGCGCGTCGACAGTTCAGCGGGTGCAGTCCAGATAAGGTACGGATTACACACGCGCAAGCGACGAGGCGACACTGAGATTTTTTTCTACCGTTATGACGCAGACACATAAACTGGCCATTTATCCCGGAACCTTCGATCCGGTGACCAACGGTCATCTGGATATCATTCATCGAGCGGTCTCTTTGTTCCATACGGTGATTGTGGCGGTGACCACCAACCCCGCCAAAGAGCCGCTTTTCACTGAGGACGAGCGCGTCGAGATGATCGAGCACGCGACCGCGGACCTGCCGAACGTCGCGGTGGAGAAATTTCACGGGCTGCTTATGGATTACGCCCAGTCCCGGCATGCCCACGTGGTCGTGCGAGGACTGCGGGCCATCACGGATTTCGAATATGAGTTTCAAATGGCGCTGGTAAACCGCAGGCTCGCGAGTGACATCGTCACCGTTTTCCTGATGCCCAACGAAAAGTACACCTACTTGAATTCAACCATTGTCAAAGAAGTCGCCAAGTTTGATGGCGATGTGAGCGCGTTCGTACCCGAGGAGGTCAACGCCCGCTTGAAGCAGAAGTTCGCAGAATGAGTTTTATCGAGGAGATTCGCCGGAAAGCGAGCGGGTTGAAACGCCGGATCGTTTTCCCGGAGGGGAGCGAAGTGCGCGTCTTGCAAGCCGCTGACTTTTTGCAGCGTAACGGCCTGGCGCGCTGCGTCTTGCTGGGCCGCGAGCGTGAAATCGCCGAAATCGCTGATCAGAACCGGATACAGCTCAAGGACATGGAGGTCATCGACCCGCTCCACTCGCCCTTGCTGGAACGGTACGCGCTCACTTACTACGATTTGCGAAAGGAAAAAGGCGTGTCTTTCGAGGAGAGCGCGAAAATCATCTCCGACCCCATCTATTTCGGTGCGATGATGGTGCGCACCGCCGCGTGCGACGGCAGCGTGGCTGGGAGTGTACACACCACCGGCGACGTGCTGCGGGCCGCGATCCAGATCATCGGAACGGCGCCCGGAATTTCGCTGGTGTCCAGCACCTTCGAAATGGTTCTGCAGGACGGCCGCGTGCTTACCTTCGCCGACTGTGCGGTGGTGCCGGACCCGGACGCGGAGCAGCTCGCGGATATCGCGATCTCTTCCGCGGAGACGCATCGGCAACTCACCGGTGAGGCGCCGCGGGTGGCCCTGCTCTCTTTTTCCACCAAAGGCAGCGCGGAGCATCCTTCGGTGGAGAAGGTGCGGCACGCTCTGGAAATCGTGCGACGTAAGCGCCCCGATCTGGCCGTGGACGGGGAGCTACAAGGAGATGCCGCGCTTTCGGAAACCGTGGGGCAGCGCAAGGCACCTGGCAGCCCGGTTGCAGGTCAAGCGAATGTGCTGGTCTTTCCCGACCTGAACGCCGGCAACATCGCGTACAAACTGACCGAGCGTTTGGCCGGCGCCCAGGCGATCGGCCCTATCTTGCAGGGGCTGGCGCAACCCGCAAACGACCTCTCTCGCGGCTGCTCCTGGGAAGACATCGTCAATGTGGCCTGTATCTGCGCCCTGATGAAAAGGGAGCCGAATGTCACTAGCTGAAAGAGTGCACAGGATCGAACCGTCGCAGACCCTTGCGGTCACTGCGTTGGTGGCAGAACTCCGCCGCGAGGGGAGGGATATCATCGACCTCGGTGCTGGCGAGCCGGACTTCGAAACGCCGGCGCCGGTGAAGGAGGCGGCTATCGCCGCGATCAAAGAAGGCTTTACCAAGTACACGACTTCGTCGGGGATCCTGGAATTGAAGCAAGCGGTGTGCAAGAAATATGAAGCCGATTTTGGTCTGAGCTATTCGCCCGCAGAGGTGCTCATCACGTGCGGCGCCAAACACGCGGTCATCAACAGCCTGCAGGCGCTGTGCGAATCCGGCGACGAGGTCATTCTCCCCGCGCCGTACTGGACCAGCTATCTGGAGCAGATTCGACTGGTGGACGCAACACCGGTGATCCTGGACACCACCGAGGAGAACGACTTCAAGCTTCGTCCCGAACAACTGGAGCAGGCCATCACTCCGCGGACCAAGTTGCTGATTTTGAACAGCCCGTGTAACCCCACCGGTTCGGCCTATTCTCGCGACGAGCTCGCAGCGCTGGCAGAGGTACTGGAACATCGGGAAGTTTTCGTGCTGTTCGACGAGATCTACGAAAAGATCGTGTATGATGGCTTCGTCCACTGCAATTTAGCCGCCTGGCCCCGTCTCCGGGACCGGGTCATCCTGGTCAACGGCGTGTCGAAATCGTATGCGATGACCGGCTGGCGAATCGGATATATGATTGCGGATGAAGAGATCGTGCGAGCCGCGGCGAAGATCCAGGGACACTCCACTTCAAATCCCTGTTCCATTTCGCAGAAGGCGAGTCTCGCGGCCCTGCAAGCGGACGCGTCGATCCTGGATGAAATGGTGCGGGCGTTCGACCAGCGGCGCAAATTCTTGCTGGAAACGCTCAACGGGTTTCCCGGCTTCCATTGTACCACACCACAGGGGGCGTTTTACCTCTTTCCCAACGTGTCGCGCTATTTTGAGTGTACACACCAGGGGAAGCCGGTGGCCAATTCGGTGGAGTTTTGCTCTTTTGTCCTACAGCAGGAGGGGGTTGCTGTGGTACCCGGAGACGCGTTCGGCGCGCCGAATCACGTTCGTATCTCCTACGCGACCTCTATGGAAAACCTGGAAGAAGCGGCGGTACGAATCAAACGAGCGCTGACCGTTTTACTTGACGGAAGTTAAAGAAATTATAAGCACTTACCGATACTAATCGCAGCGTTGCAATGGAATCAGGGATGAGATTGCTGACCCATTCCTCTGCCAAACTCTGGACGAGGCCTCGACGCAGATCATCTATTCCCTTTTTGGACAAACTTTAATTAGTTCACCCTTATTTTTGGTGAGATGGATATGGACAATCTTGGATTAAACAACGATGTTTCGGTCGGCGGACGCAAGTTTCACATTCAAACCACCTACTCCGACTCGGAGAATCAGATCATCGCCAACGCCTTTAACGAAGGCCAGGTGGTGGATTCGCGGGAAGTCGCTGTCGCCGACGAGATTCCCATGGCCGAGCTCAAGGAGCGCATGGAGAGCATCCATCAGGAGCTGATCACCGAAATGGAGATTCTCTATTACATGTCGGAGAAAGTGAAAACCGTCCGGCATGCGTCTTCGGCAAACAAGCTCGGGCTGCTGTTCTTGCAAAAACAGCTCCTGGACGAGGCGGTCGAGCATTTTAAGCTCGCGCTGGAAATCGACCCGCAGTTTTCCGAGGTGTACGCCAACTACGGCAAGGCGCTTCTGATGGATGAGCGCTACGACCAGGCCATCGAGATTCTGCAGCAAGGCGCGCGGCAGGCCCCCGGCTACGCGGATATGCAGTACTACCTGGGCCTGGCCCACCTGTACAAGGAAGCGTTTGAGCAGGCGGAACAGCACCTGGAAAAGGCGCTGGCGCTCAATCCCAAATATGGAGAAGCCCACTTCAATCTCGGCGTGGCCAGGCTGGCACGCTACGCCCGCACGGCCGAATCTGAACCGAACCAGACAGAGGTCGACGAAGCGATAACGCACTTGCGGTTTGACGATGGCAACCTGTGTATTCCCAATCGCGCCAGACTGGTGGAGCTCGCGGAAAAGGGAGCGTTTGCCGAGGTGGTGGATGCGTATCTGTTGAACAAGCCCCGGGACCTCCTGGCCAAGTTTATGAATGTGGAGAATGAATTCTATCTCAAATTCATGTACGGCGGGAAGGGAAAAGACGACAGTTTCATTTCGGCTTACATCGAGGACCTGCAGGAACTGGTGGAGGAGAATCCCGCGTACGCGGATGTGCACAACAACCTGGGCGTCGCGCACCTGATTCAATGTCGTAATTTGTTTTTGAAGGCGTTGGAAGAATTCCGCGCCGCGCTGAAGATCAATCCGAATTTCAAGAAAGCAGACAAGAACCTCAAGCTGGCGGAAAATGACGGCAAGGGGTTCCTGATCCTGCTGCGAGCCATTCTAAAGTAGTCCAAAGTGCAAGCATGGTACAAACTTTGCAGAGAGTTACAGATTCAATCTACTCATCTCGGCAAAAAAAGAGAGTTGTTCCACAATGAAACAACAGCAATGGTTTAAGACAAAAAGCATCGCGTGCCTGGTTGCGGCGTGCCTGCTGCTCGGCCTGCGGCCTCCTGCAGCCCACGCGCAGGATTCGCTCAAGGTGGTTGCGCTGGACGCGGTGCAGGCCAAACAATCGGTCTACCGGCTGAGTTTCGTGGCCAGCGATACCCTGGCTGCAGATTGCGAGATTGCGGTGACCTTTCCCGCGGGCTTCGACCTTTCCAAAACGCGGATGGCCGGTTCCGCGGACATGAAAGGGGGGTTCAAGGCCACGGTGAACGGAAACACGGTGGTGCTGAAGCGCTCCGGGCTGGGTCAAGCCATTTTGCCCGGTCAGCGGGTTTCCATTCTGTTCGGCACCGTCGGCAATCCCGGGCAAGCCACACTGGCTTCATCGTTCCAGATCGTATTTCGCAATCCGTCCAAACCGGATGTCTCGGTGACAAAGCGATTGAGCTTTGCCTTCGCAGAGAAATCGACAAAATCTAAGTAGGAAGGGGATCCACGTTGAGGGGCGAGTTTAGCAGGATGCGTTACCTTCTTCTCGTAGTTGTCCTGGTGCTGCTGACCAGCGGTCTGGCTTACGGCCAGTTGAGCGGCGTCAGTGTCACGCCCGACGATGCCACCGCGGGCGCGGGGACGTTTTACACCATCAGCTTTACCACTTCCGCCACCAACACACTGCCATCCAACGGGCAAATCGTGATCACCTTTCCCGCCGGATTCGATGCAGCCGGCGCGGTGCTTGCGGGGAATGCGACCAATATGGACGGCGGGCTTACGGTGAGTGGGTCAGGCGGCGTCGTCACCGTGGTGCGCGACGGTACGGGAACCGACGTGCCGGTGAGCACGACCGTCACCTTCGATGTGGCAACCATCACCAATTCGCAGACCGCCGGCACGTTTACCGTGAACGTCGAGACGCAGACGTCTGGCGGCGCGCCAATCGACAGCGGGGCAGACAACAGCGTGGTCATCACTCCTGCGGCGCTAGATCATTTTGTAA
>CAYQOI010000021.1:0-15622 GCA_964419085.1 uncultured Cytophagia bacterium
ATCGAGGCCGGCCACGCTGTGCAAGTCCGCGGTGTGGAACATGCCCCCGCCCACCAGAGAGTTGAAGAATTTCAAGATCGCGTCCACGTCTTCACGGATTTCGGTGTCGCTGGTTGCCGTGTCGAATTTAAAGTACTGCGCTCGCGCAGCAGGTGCCGCCACAAATGCTGTGAGCAACAAAACGAAGCATGTGAGTTTTTTCATTTCGCCTCCTTACTAGATGGTTCTGTACTGACGTCGCACCTCCTTTATCAAATCGATTTCCTGTTGCGTCAACGGCTCGTGTTCCAACCTCACGCCGAACTCGTTTTCGAACCCCTCCCGCAGGTCGGCCACCACCTCTGTGTAGTGCACCTCCCGAGCGAGGATGTCCCCCACGCAAATGGTTTTGCTTTTCAATAAATCTAATGCTCTCTCCCGTCCTCCGTTCCGTGAACCTGTCAAATACTCCACCAGGCGCAAATGCTGCGGTCCCAGCAGGATGGAGCCGTGCTGGAGCAGAGCATCGCGGAAACGCCGCTGTGCGCTTCCCACAAGCTTCTTGCCGCGGAACATGATTTCGTATTTGGCCGAAGCTGCAAAGCAGGCAAACCGATGTGCGTACTCCCGCGCATCCGGGCCGCCGCGCTGGTTTCTTGCCAACTCTGCGGGTAGACCCAGTTTTCGCAAGCCGGCCACCAGCGCCGCACTGATGCGGTTGTAGCTTTCCAGCGTCCCGCTTTGAAAAAGCGGGTGGGACTCGGGCACAATCACGCTGTAGGTGACTTCCTGCGCATGCAGAATCGCCCGGCCGCCTGTGGGCCTTCGAACCAGACCGATGCCGTCGCGAACACAACGCGCCACATCCACCTCCGCACGCTTTTGGTGGTAGCCGAGAGAGATGGTAAACGGCTGCCAGCGGTAGACTCGGAGAATGGGACGGTTTGGCGGCAAGCGATGGGCAAGCACCTCGTCGGTTGCCATGTTGAACGCGCCGTCGTGGGCGCCGCTGTCGATAAAGCGCCAGGTCTGGGGTTCAGGATTCATCGGTCCACGATTGCAGCAGAGAGTTCAGCTTCGCACACCAGTGCGTCGCCCACGTAAGCTTTGCCGCTCATCTTGCAGAGGGATTGGCGAAAGCGCAGCAGTTCCATCTCGAAGCGAAGCTGATCTCCGGGGCGAACGGGTTTTCGGAATTTGACCTTGTCGATGCCGGTGAAGTAAGCGAGTTTTTCCTCCGGTCGGTCTTGGGACGTCAGGATCAAAAAACCGCCTGTTTGCGCCATGGCTTCCAGGATCAGGACGCCAGGCATGATAGGATGTCCCGGAAAGTGCCCCACAAAAAACGGCTCGTTGACGGTGACGTTTTTGAGACCCACGACCCGCTGCATGGGTACCAGTTCCACGATGCGGTCCACCAGCAGAAAGGGGTAGCGGTGCGGCAGTACCTTCTGGATTTCCGCCGCATCGAACACGGTTTCCGTCGTCGTCTCCTTGTTGTTCACCTCATCTCCTGCATTTCTTGTTCAAAAAGCAAAATAGGTGCCACCGCGCGCGGAACGCTTTCGGAGGGCACCTATCGAAGTTTTAGAACGAAGGGCTATTTGCCGTCTGCGTTGCTTTGGGCGGGCAACCCTTTGTTGAGCTCATCCAGTAGCTGTTGGGTCAGATCGGGCTGATCGTCAGAGGCATAGAGGATGTTTCCGGCCACGACATCGAAGATGTAGTTATAGCCCCCATCTGCGCCGATTTTCTTGATGGCTTTGTTGATCTTATCATACACCGGCTGCATGAGCTCCACCTCTTTTTTCACCGCCTCGCCGTTCTGCGGATTCCACTTCTGCTGCAAGAATTGATTATACTTGATGTAGAGGTTCTGGATCTCTTGCTGCTTTTCCTTCTTTCGCTCGTCGCTCAACAGCAGGCTCTGCGATTCCAGTTGGTCCTGTAGCTCCTGGATTTCCTTCTGCATGTCCCGGGCTTCCTTTTGCCACTGCGCGTCCAATTCCTGTAGCTGTTTTCTTACATCCACGGCCTCCTTGTAGCTTTCCAGAATCTTGTTGGAATTGATGTACGCAATTTTCAATTGGGCGTGGGCAGAGTTGTAGCCGACCCCCAGTAAGAAAACACCGAAGAAAATCGAGCCGAGAATTGCTTTCTTCACACTTGCCTCCTAAAAGTTTATGGGACTTATTCGAATTAGAAACTTCTACCGAACACAAAATGAGGTTTCCACTGGCCGAATTTCCGGCCGGTGGTCACGTCGACGTTGTCGAACCCGTATGCATAGTCGAAACCGATGATTCCCAGCAAAGGCATGAACATCCGGATACCGACTCCCACCGAGCGTCGCAGATCGAAGATATCGGTTTGGTCGAGGCTGCGCCAGGTGTTGCCGGCTTCCGCAAACACCAGACCGAAAATCGTCGGATTAGGTGAGATGGGTACCCGCAGCTCCGTTGTGTATTTGAACATGACCTTACCACCGGGTTGCCGGAATTGACCATTGGAGAGCGGGTCATCGTAACCGCGGAGAGGGATGGAGCGCGACAGACCTTCGCCGCCCATAAAAAACAACTCCAGGAACGGGATGTTGTCCCGGTCCTTGCCGAACCCTTCGATGTAACCGGCTTGAAAGCTGTTGAACAGCACGAAGTTCAAAAACGCAGGCGTGAACCATTCGTTCTGGATGATGTGCTTGTGGAAGCTGACATTGCCCCCAAGCGGTCCGCCGCTGAGTTCGGTGGAGAGGGAAAAGCGGGAACCGGAAGTGGGAAATTCCGGGCGGTCGAGACTGTTGCGCGTGATGATCTGCGTGACGCTGCTGGTGGTCAACGGCCACTTCTGCTGGGCCACCTCGGGATTGACCCGCAAGAACGCGTCGGAGAAATTGGACAGATTGGTGCGGTCGAAGCGGTAGATCCAATCGACCCGGAAGAAATTGTCGGGCCAGCGCAAACGCCGTCCCAAACGGATGCTGCCCCCCTGACTCCTCTGGTCAAAGCCGGTGAAGCGGCGGTCTCGTTTCAGGTCGAAGAGCGAGACCCCCACCAGCGTGGGCGAGTCGAGAAACCATGGCTCGGTAAAACTGACGTTGAAGGATCGGAACGCGCGGCCGAAATTCCAGTCGAAGGAGAGCGTCTGACCGTTGCCCAGGAAGTTGTTCATGGTCACGCCGACGCTGCCCACCAGCTTGTCACGCTCGCTGAATCCGGCGGACAGGTTGGCCGTGTCCGTGGACTTTTCCTCGACCTCCAGGGAAATGTCCACATATTCGTTGTTGACCGGTTGCACATCGGGTTTGACGTCGGCGAAATAGTTGAGCACGAAGACATCTCGTTGGCTGCGCATGAGCAGCTCCCGGCTGAAAACGTCCCCGGGCCGGATTTTGAGCTCGCGGCGAATGACCTTCTCTTTGGTTTTGGTGTTGCCCGCGATGTAAATCTTGCGGATCTTGACCGCATTGCCTTCTTTGACCCGAAAAAGGATATCCACCGTATCGTTGCTCACCGGTTTTTCCTGGGGGGTGATCCCCGCGTAGATGTAGCCGGCATCATAGTAGAGACCACCGATTTTCTCCAGCACCGCTTTGTCGATCTTCTCTTTGTTGTAAACATCGCCCTTGTGGAAATCGATGAAGCTGTTCAACTGGTCTTTGGTAAAAAGTTTGTTTCCTTCCCAGGCGATGTTGCCGAAGTAGTAGCGTCGTCCTTCGTTTACCCAGATGTCGATGTACATTTTTTTCTTTTGCGGGCCGTAGTACACGGAGTCTTTGACCACCTCTGCATCTCGGAATCCCTCGCGACGGTAGAAGTCCACCAGCTTCTTTTTGTCCTCCTGGTACTTCTTGGCGTCAAAATCGCCGCCGCCAAAGAACAGAAAACCGTTTTCTTTGGTGTCTTTCAACTGTTTGCGCAGCTTCTTGTCGGAGAACGCCTGGTTGCCGTGAAAATGGATGCCTTCGATGGTGACCTTGTTCCCTTCCTTGATTTTGAATCTCAGGACGACTTTGTCTTCCTGGGAGCCGGGCCGCTGCTCGCTATCCACCTGCGCGAGAAGGTATCCCTTTTCCGCATACAGGGACTTGATCTTTTTTTCCGCTCTCCGTATCCCAAACGGGCTGAGGACCTGTCCCCGGTAAAATTCGAGTTTCTTTTCCAGATCCTTCTTCTTGATTTTCTTGTTTCCCACGAGTTCGATTTTCTCCAGCCGGGGGTACTCCTTGACCCGGATGGTCAGGAACACGGAATTACCCACTTGCCGGTTGAGCAAAATCTTGATGTCGGAGAACATACCGAGCTTCCAGAGCTGCTTGATGGCCTTTTGCAAGTCCTCCCCAAGGATCTCGTCGCCCTCGGTCAGTCCGGAATTGAGCTTGATGAATTTGGCATCTGCGGTTTTGTTCCCCTCCACAGAGAGGCCCGCCAGCTTGATGCTTCTTTTGGCCGGGGGAATCTGTGCGGACAGGGAGTTCACTGTGAGAAGTGAGACCGCAAGCCAAAGCGTTACATAGAGCCAGTTTTTTCCTGTGCCAGGCATCGTTTACACCTCAGATACATGGTCGTCGCGCAGGTTCATTGAAATTCTTACAATCTTACCACTTTTTAAACAAAAAGTTCAATTCAAAACCTGAAAAAGGTCAAAACGGGAAGGAGTGACGCAGCCAGATTTTCTTGTCGTCTTTATGGCTTTCCAACAACGTATTGTAATCGTATTCCATCTGAAAAAGCCAGCGGGAGTTGAGCCGGTACTCCAGCCCCACGCTGTGTTGCAGTCCGACGCCCTTATCCTGGAACTGGTAGTCGATCCCGGCTTTGATTTCACCGGTGTAGAGGACGTACATGTCGTTGGTCAAGTATTTGCCCAGGACGAGCCGGCTGCTGCGCAAAAACGCCAGCGACGACTGCAATTGTTCGCTGCCGAAACTGGAGTCCAACACATTTTGTGCGATGGCGTAGCTGAATCGGACCACGTCTAACCCCAGTTTCCGTTCCAGCTCCCGTTCCAGGGGGCGCAGCAAAGGCCGGAAGAGGAAGTTGTCGGTGCTGTAGCCCACGGCTCTTCGCGCGCGCTCATCGATGGTGTCGGCGGAGTAACCCAGCGTGGCCATCAGATCGCTCTGGGTCTCCTCATATTTTGGGTGTTCGGAAGAAAGCTTGATGCTGATCCGGTCCCACCTACCCTTTTTCACCTCCTGGTTGGTTTTGTCATCCAGGGTTTGGAGCGTCAAGTAAACGTCGCTGGGCACGTTGGAGCTATCCCGAACCACGGTCCAGGCTCTGCCGTAGACGACGGGATAAAGAGACGCAGGGTCGAATTCCGCGCCGAATTTCTCTACGCGGAAGTTGAGGTCGAAGTAATCGACTTCCCCGCGTGTGGATTGGAGGTCGCCCGCGATGCGAAAAGTCGAGTCTTTCAACACGCCCTTGAAAGCCAATTGGCTGTCTTTGTCCACCTCCATATTCACATAGATTCCCGTGGCGAATTGGCGCTCGTAGCGCGTGTCGTTGTCGGCCACGGCCACCAGGTCCCAATCGATGTTGTTCATGATGTTCATCACCATGGGATTGCCCTCGCCTGACCCTTCGTCAAAAGGATACATCAGGTTGGCGTTGCGGATTTTGACCTTGCCGCGCACCACCGGTCTTTCCCACGGACCCGCGATAAAGAAATGCGGATCGTTTTCTCGACTCTGAAAAGCGTACCACCCGATTTCGCCTTTGTCCATGAGACCCGGAATGTTGAGCGGCACGCCATCCGGTTCGGTGGAGAGGAAGATCGCACCGAGATTCAGGTCGTCGCCTGCGACGCGCAGGGGCTCATAGCTGCCGTGGTCCAGACCTGACAAATCGTTCGTGTTGGTAATGGAAAACGCCTTACCTTGAATTTTTCCCTGCAGCTTGCGCACGGCCAGGAAATAGTCGTCGGGAAGCACTGCGAGTTCCCCTTCCAGGTCGTCGATTCTCTTGACCACCGAGGAAAGGTTCAACGTGCCCCGCGTGAACCGCAGCTTGCTGCCGCTGAAGTTGGGTTGGGTGTAAGCGCCCGTGAGATGCAATTCCAAGTGTCCCTGACTTTGGGATTTGCCAAACAATTCAACTAGATCAGACAACGTGACCAAGAAATTCCCGTCACCTGCGAGATTAACGTTCATTTCCCGGTAACCGGTTAACGGCAAATCCGCATCCCCGCGCAAGGTAAACCCGTTTTCTCGCTTCAAGGTGGCGGAGGCGAAATGGAGGAAGCCGTCTCCCACATAAGAGGTCGAGTTGCTCACATCCTCACCCAAATCGAAGCCGATCTCGTCAAAGTTCAGCATCAGTATCTTCGCATTGCTCACCCGAATGTCGCCGGCGAGGGGCAGGTGGGGGTATTTGCCTCGCAGCGAGACGTTCAACATGGCTTTGCCTTGTACCACATCTCTGCTTCCGGTCACCAGGTCGATAAGGGTGTTCAGGTCGATATTGGACCCGCCCAAATACGCGTCGATATATTTTGTCTTGAGGTTCACGTTTCCCGTGGCCACAAAATCCAGAAGGTCGTTGTCTTCAATCGTCAGTTTTTCGACCTCGACATTTTCTGCATTCGCCTTCAAATTCAGCTCGGCTTTGATGGGGCCCATCTCCCCGAGGAAGCCGTTGAGCAACCAGAGATTGCCGATATACTCCGTGAGCGGTTTGCCTCGTGCCACCCGGACCTGACCGTAGATGTCGCCGTCAAACGCGGGCTTTTCGATGCCCAGCAGGGCCAGCAGCTTGGCAAGCTTGAAGCCTGAAATGTTGATTTTGCCGATATTGCCGCTGGAATCAGCCTCGTTTTCTCTAAACTCTCCCCGCAACCAGTCCCCTAATTCGAACCGGGACAATCGGTAGCCGTCCGGCGAAACTTCCAGGTCAAAGTCGCCGCTCACCTTCTCGGGAGAATTGGGGAAAAGAACGATTTCTCCCTCAAACGGGGTCGTGGCACCCGGTTTGCGTTTGGCAGAGATCTGAAGGAATTTTTCATAGTTGTCGCGACGGAAACCATCTATTTTTACCGTCACTTGCGATCGGTCGCCTTCTGCGCTCAGGTTCAAGTTGTAACGCTTCTTCACGAAATCCACAACGGGATTGTGCATCGCGTTGAGCAGCTTTTCCAAACGGCTGCCCTGCAAGTTGAATTTGGGCTCGCGGAAGATGTCTTCGGCCGACGCGTTGAAGCGAAATTCGCCATCGTCGGAAGCAGAAGTGAGAAAAAAGCCGCTGTTGTTGTAGTTGAAAGAACCGTTGAGGTGTAGCGACGGCTGCTTTTCTTCACCAAAGGTGAGGTCGAATTCCCCTGTGCTCACCGGACTGAGGAGCGTGCCGAAAACCGAGAATTGAGCGTCTGCCAGGCAGCGGTCGTCGGAAAGGAAACCGTAGTGCCGCAACTCGTCGCCGACATCGCCGCGCAGTGCCATCTTGAAGTCCACCGATTTGTCTTCGGAAGCCAGATTGATCTGCCCTGCGCCCGTAAGCCTGGCGCCCAGGAGTTGCCCCGAGATGTGGGGGAAAACCAGACCTTCCGGCGTGAGGTTCAACTCTATTCTCAAACTATCCAGTGCTTGCTGGAACGCGCTGAGCCGGGAAGAGGTGAGACTACCGCTGATATGCGGTGCCTGCATTGGGCCGGTCACCGACACGTCCAGCGCAGCGGTGCCCTCAAAGGGGAGGTTGCTGTCAGGCTGAAGGGCATCCAGAAAACGCTTTACATCGATCTGATGTGAGGCGAGATGCATATCGAAACGGGGTTCGAGGAGGTTCTGGATCTCACCGGTCAACTCAGCCGGAGAGCCGTTGATCTTTTGCGACGCGTGTTTGATCGCGATGTTCCAGTCTCTGATTTCCGCCTCGATGTTGATATCACTGAGATAGAGGTTCTCTGAAACCACCTTGACCGCACCGTCGTTCAGCGTCACGCTTCCTTCGATGTTGAATCCACGGGTGGGGTGCAAGCGTTCGGTCACGGTTATCTGGCCGTTGACCACGCCGGAGAGCACATCGAAGTACTTGGGCAACAGGAAGGGGAGCTCGTCGTTGATCTCGTAATCGTGCAGGTCCACTTTCACATAATCGATCCCGCCGCGCGCCAGGTCGAGTTGGCCGTACATGACCATGTTGTAGCGGTCGGTGCTGAACACATGACCCGCAAAACGCACCCAGGCCTTGCCTTTTTCGTCGGTGTAGGCCCAGCCGTTGATGCCCTTGGCGATGCCGGTTTGCTCGCCGGTTTTCATGTTCAAAAGGACGATCTGACCATCTGAAATTGTGATGCGCTTGATGAAATCGTAATCGCGCAGCACAGCCCGATAGACTTGCTCAGCATCGTCCGAGAGTTCCAGTGACAAGTCGACGTCAGAAGCGAGTCGTTTGGCCGGATCGTAACGCAGTGTGAGCCGCGGCCGAAAGATGGTGATTTCTTCTGCCGTTTTCTCGGGATGAAGGGTGCCGTTTAAGAGGCTCTTGAGGCTGTATCCAAGACGGAGTTCCGGAATCCACAATTCGTAGGGAGAATTGCGGAAGGCCAGTCTTACCCCGCCCAGATTGATGGAGCGAAAACCGATGCGGCAGCGGCTGATGGATGAATTCTCTCCGACGGCTGCCTGCAGTTTTTCCGTCAGCAGACTCTTGATGCCGCTATTGAGATTCAAGCGGTCCCAGCCGTTGTAATAGAGCAAGCTTCCGACCAGAACCAGAAACAGGAGGACGAATAGGGCTTTCCTTAGCACGCCTCTCAAGCTCTCACTTTAAGCTGTTCGCTGACCATGCCAAACCGCCGTTCTCTTCGTTGATAGGCATCGATGGCCTGGTAGAATTCCTTCCGGCGAAAATCAGGCCAGAACACTTCCGTGACGTAGATTTCGGTGTAGGCGAGCTGCCACAGCAGAAAATTGCTCACGCGTAACTCGCCGCTGGTTCGGATAAGCAGGTCCGGGTCCGGAATGCCCGCAGTGTACAGATGCTGCGAGATGACCCGTTCATCGATATCGTCCGCGCCGAGTTCCCCTCTATCAACTTTTTTTGCGATGCGCCGGACCGCGTGGGTGATCTCTCGCCGGCTGCTGTAGCTCAGCGCGAGGACCAGGGTAAGCCCGGTGTTGTGGCGCAGGCGTTCCATGGCCCGTTCCATGCCGCGACGCGCAGGCATGGGCAGGTCCTCGAGGTTGCCGATGGTCGCCAGCCGCACATTGTTTTTGTCCAGCTCCTCTACTTCGCTGCGGACGGTTTTCAGGAGCAACCGCATCAACGCGGAAACTTCACCGCGCGGACGATTCCAATTCTCCGTAGAAAAGGTGTACAGGGTCAAGTATTTGATGTCCAATTCCCCACATGCGCGCACCACTTCTCGCACCGAATTGATGCCCTCGCGATGGCCCGCGACCCGTGGGAGCTGTTGCCGCCGCGCCCAGCGCCCGTTACCATCCATGATAATCGCAATATGGGTGGGCAGGTTGCCGCGGCTTGTAATCTGTTGCTTCAGTTCCTCTTCATCCATGATTTCTCGCTTTCGTAATTCTTTGCGGAACTTTTAAGTTAACCGAAACGCGCATGAAAGTCAAGCAAATTCTCGGCTTAAGGCAAGTATCCTTTAGGTACAACACGGCCGACGACATGCTTATTTCACAGTTTAAGACCCGGTTAAGTTCCACCCAAAAACCGAGGCTGATTTGCTGACATGGAAAGAGACAATTTTGAAAAAGCCTTGCTTTTGATGGAAAGAATTTCTTAATTCTTGGTGCAGGTCGCCGACCCTTGGTCCCATTCAATGAAGTAGCACGATGAGGTCCCTTCTGTCTTACCTCAAACAAAGCCGGTTAAAGATCGCCGCTCATCGCCTTTCTCTCCAGGAAGCTTGTTTGCTCTCGCTCATACTTCACGGCTTGCTGCTTGTGGCGCTGTCCGGCTTGATCTCGCTGCTTGAAGTCCCGAGCCTTTACAAACCGCCGCTGGTTTTCGATTACGTCTTCTCCCCGGTGGAGGAAATAGGCCGGAACACGCAGACCCGCGAAGCGATGAATCCTGCCGAGAAGCAGCAGGTCCAGGGGCAGCGGGAAAGGCGCGAGGAGAGCACACACCGGCCGGCCCCGGTAAAGCCCGCGCATCAGCGGACGGAAACCCGGGCCGAGTCTCGCTTTAACGAGCCTCAACCCTTGGGGAGCCGCGCGCAGAAAGGCCCGCGCGCCCCGCGTCGGGTGCAGCCTTCTTCCGAAATGGGGGAAGACGCGTTTGCCCTGGAAAGCGGTGAGGAGAGCTACGTGCCGGCGGAATCGGAACCTGCGCCGGACCGGCCTTATTTCTTGCATGCGGTGGAATCGCTATCGTTCGTCGCCCCTCGCTCCGCAGCCAGCGCGCCGAACCCGGTAACCGCAAGGATTTCGTTGACCCGGCGTCAGAGCAAGATGCTGCTGAAACGATTCAAGAAGTGGACGGAGAATTTCACCAGGCTGAAATTGACGGACTCCACGCTGGTGTGGCGGGACAAGGGGCAAGAATATGCAGCCCGGTTTCACTACCGGCCTGCCAGGTCCAGCACCGCACTGGATGAGGTCGTTGTCGAGGTCAGCACAGAGGAAAGCGGCTACAAACTCGCCACCGAAATGCGCATGAAACGGCTGGCGTTTTCCAACTTTGCTCAATTTGTGGATTACTGGGACCCGTGGGTGGCTGTGCACGACGATGAGCTGGATGGACGGTTTCACTCCAACACCGAGATCAATGTACGCCAGAGCAACGGAATCAAGCCGAAATTCCGTGGCAAGGTGACCACCTCATCGTACGAAATCAACACCAGCGGTTCGCCTTTTCTGGATGAGAAAGCGGTGTTTCTGGGCGGCTTGGAAACCGGGGTAAAGGCCATCAATCTGCCGAAACATTTTCTGCCATTCGAAAGCGACACCACCATCGGCGAGGAGCAGATGCAACGTTTCGAGGATGAGACCCGCATCGTTTTTCGCGGCGACGGCACGTTTTCCTGGGAGGTGCTCAAGGGCAACGGCGGTGACGGCCACCGCAAGTTGCCACAAAAGGCGTTTTATATCATCGGGAAGAAAGGTCGGCCGCTCCATGTCGAGGGTGTGGTGCGGGGAAAGGTACTGGTCTACTCGCCGAGCAAGATCATCATCGATGGCGACCTGACCTACGCGCACCATCCGGAGGTCTCGTTCGCCGCTGACGACTACCTGGGCCTGGTGAGCAAGAAGGATATCGAAGTCGGGCCCCCGGCTGCCACCGGCCCGGGGGATCTCTATATTTTCGCGTCCATCTATGCCCGGGGACGTTTTCGGGTCAAAGACCGCCGCGGGAACAACGATGCGACCATGTACATCTACGGAAGCCTCACCGCAGGCTCGCTTTCGGCCACCGAGCCGCGTTACGCCACTCACGTCCGTTTTGACAAGAGATTAGAACAAAATCGGCCGCCGAGTTTCCCGATGACCGACCGGTTTGAAGTAACCGATTGGAACCAAAAGTGGGAAGTGAAAGGGAACTGAGTTTCACATGCGGGAAAAAGCGAAAGACATCGCCGCCTTGCTCGATGAGCCGGACACGACCGTCGCGGTGGTGGGGGCCACAGACGATCCGGCCAAATACGGCAGCGTGATCTATCGGGATTTGAAGCGCAAAGGGTACACGGTCTATCCGGTGAACCCGAACCGCAACACGGTGGACGGCGATCCGGCGTTCGCAACCCTGGCCGACCTGCCGGTGAAACCCACCATCGTCAACTTCGTCGTGCCCCCACCGGTGACGCTGAAAATTCTGAGGACGTGCCTGGAAATGGGACTCAAGAACGTATGGCTGCAACCCGGGGCGGAGAGCCCGGCGGTGCTGCGCTTTCTGCAAGAAAATGGGTTCAATTATCTGGCGAACGCCTGCATCATGGTGCAGAGCCGCCACAAGGTTGCGTGAGCATGGCTGAGAATTCAGCGGAGTTTCAGGCGCTTGCCGCCGCGCTCGTCTCGGAATGTCGGCGCCGGCTCTTCCAGGAGTCGGTCCCGCGGCTAAAGAAATGCCTCGCTGCACTGACGGAGGAGGAGATCTGGTTCCGGCCCAATGCTCAGACCGTCAGTGTGGGCAATCTGGTGCTCCATTTGTGTGGCAACGTTCGGCAGTGGCTGGTCAGCGGATTGGGCGGTGCGCCCGACACGCGGCAGCGAGACCAGGAGTTTTCCGAACCGGGACCGCTTCCCACACAGGTGCTGCTTGCGAGATTGGATGAAACCATGGCAGAGGCGAGGGCTGTGCTGGACGGGCTCGCAGCCCCTGCCCTGCTGGAACGGCGGAGCGTGCAGGCATTCGAGGAAACGGGCGTAAGCATCCTGGTCCATGTGGTTGAGCATTTCTCCTACCACGTGGGACAGGTCACCTACTTTGTCAAAAGCACTAAAGGGGTCGACCTGCAATACTACCGGGGTGTGGATCTCAATCGGACCGGCAAGGGTCGAGGCTGAAACAGGGTTGTGAAAACGAGAGGTGTTCGGTGCGTCTTTTTGAGAAGATCGCGGAGGAGAAGATTCGGGAGGCCATCCAGAACGGGGAACTGGATGATCTGCCCGGCAAAGGAAGGCCTCTGGATTTGGACGATTACTTTCGGGTGCCGGCGCATCTGCGAGTGGCGTACCATCTGCTGAAAAACGCGGGCGTACTACCCCAGGAAGTGCAGCTCATGAGGGAGATCGCCGCGTTGAAAGAGGAGCATCGCCGCACCCGGGATGAGCGAAAAGCCGCTCGCCTGGCTGACGAGATCAGCATAAAGAGCACGGAGCTTCAGATCATGCTGGAGCGCTACCGGCGCATCCGATGAGCCTTCGCAGGGCGTACAAGCCATGAAGAATGCGATGCTGGAGCGCGCCATCTGTATCGCGGTCGAAGCGCACCGAGGTCAGACCGACCGCACCGGTTCTCCCTTCATTTTGCATCCCTTGCGTTTGATGCTGAAGATGGACGGCGAAAACGAGAGAATCGTGGCTGTGCTCCACGACGTGGTGGAGCGCTCGGAGTGGACCGTCGCGGCGCTGCGCCGGGAGGGCTTTGCCGCAGAGGTGGTGGAGGCGGTAGAGCGGCTCACCCGTCGCCCCGACGAACCCTATGACGCGTACATCGAGCGTGTAAAAGACAGTCCTATTGCGGTCAAGGTCAAAATCGCGGATATCGAAGATAAAGCCGATTTTACCCGCCTGCTGCAGCTCGAAGAGGCCGACTTCGAGCGATTCAAGCGTTTTCGCCGTGCGCTGCAGGAATTGCGTTCCCACAAGTGAGGCTTGCGCACGCGAACCCGATGGCCTGCGCGCTACGTTAATCGTGGGCTAACAGGCCAAATCGAGACCAGGAACTTCCGCCCGGCTGAACTCTCCGGTCGCACCAACGTGAGTCTGTAGGTTCACCATCTCCACGGAGCTGCTCCGGATCCGGTCGTTGACCGCGGGACGACATGTCGTTTCGCCACTGCGTCGGAGGAAAAGGGCTGGGGGCTGTCCAAAAAGTCGAAAAAGAGCCATGATTTGTCATTCCTGCGAAAGCAGGAATCCAGTAAAATCAAGACGTTATAGATTCCCGCTTTCGCGGGAATGACACAAAAAACGGACTTTTTGGACAGCCCCGTTCCCCTCGTGAAGACGACCTGTTCGGGAAGGCTCGGAGGACCAGGTCTAAGAAGAAAATGCCATTCCAATTAACGTAGAGCGACCGATGAACTTGCGACTGGTTTTAGTGCTTCTGGTGCTGTCCCTGGTGACAGTTGGCGCTGCAAAAGAGCACCAGGGAGCCGGAATTAATTTCAAACATCTGACCATCGATGACGGGCTGTCACAGAATGCCGTATTCGCTATCCTGCAGGACAGCCAGGGATTCATGTGGTTTGGCACCAAAGACGGCCTTAACCGTTACGACGGATATTCTTTCACGGTTTTTCGAAACAACCCGTTCGATTCGACCTCCCTTTCGTCCAGCTATATCACGAGTCTCTTTGAAGACAGCCGGGGCGTCTTGTGGGTCGGGACGCACAACCGTGGCTTGAACCAACTGGACCGTGATACGGAAACGTTTGTTCGGTTTATCCACGATCCTGCAAATCCCCACAGTTTGGGTTCCAATGAGATTACCGCCATTGCCGAAGATAGCCACGGAAATATATGGGTGGGCACGCATGGCGGCGGCATCAGCAAACTGCCGAAGGAGGGGCGGGAAAGTGCGACTTCCGCCTTTATCCGCTATTCATCCGCTGCCGAGCCCCCCAACCGTTTGAGTCACAACATGGTTAATGCCTTGCTGTTTGACCGGAACGGCACCGGCTGGGTCGGTACAGATGCCGGGCTGGACAAAATGGAGCCGTCAGGTGATGCCGTCCGGTTCACCCATTATCCGATCATCACGAAAAACAAAGCCGCGCCTGCCAGCTTCCAGGACAACAGCGTGACGGCAATTCTTGAAGACCGCGACGCAACGCTATGGTTGGGTAGCCCCTCCGGGCTGAGCCGCTTTTACAGAAACAGCGGTAGAACAGAGAACTATCCCCACCGTTACGAAATATATCGCTACGGGTGGGGAACGGTTACCGGCATTCTCGAAGATCGCTCCGGGTATTTCTGGCTGGCCACGCCAGGAGAATTGATGCGGTTCGATCCCCAAAACCATGCCTACAGCTATTTCAGGCACGACCCACTGAATCCGTTAAGTATGAGTGACAACAGCGCATCCAGCTTGTGGCAGGACCGATCCGGTATCCTGTGGGTTGGAACGTCCGGGTACGGTTTGAACACGTATGATCCCAAGACGGAAAGGTTTCAAACGCTGCGCCGGGCAAAGGACGGCGCTTCCCGCATCGCCGGTTTTAGCGTAAGGGCCATTCTTGAGGATAAGGTGGGGAATGTGTGGATCAGCACGGGCATCTTGTATGAATGGAATCGCAAAACGGGGGAACTGAAAAGTTTCGAAGGCGATCCGGAGCAACCGGACCGTTTCGGCAATACCGGCGCCTGGTCCATGATTCAAGACCACCAGAGCAGGATATGGCTGGCCACGAACCAGGGGCTTTACCGCTACGAGCCCCACTCGGGTGACGTCAGACAGTACAAATACAACCCGGCAGACTCATCAGGTCTGAGAGAAAAAGTCGTTTATGCTGTTTTTGAAGATCTTGACGGAAAGATCTGGGTTGCCACCGATAGTTATTTCAGCCGCCTTCAGGATGAACGCGACGGGCGGTTTAGCCACCACCGTTACAACTACAAAGCGCACAACCCCGATCCCGCCTTTCCAACCATTTTTCAGGATGTCCGGGGCCGCTTCTGGTTGGGGACGCGCAACGGACTGCTACGGTTTCAACCGGAGCGCAAATCCTTTGTGGCTTATACATACGATCCCCGGGAATCCACCGGCCTCAGCAACAACGTTGTGCGGTCCATTTGTGCAGACCCCGGCGAGCCGGAGCGATTCCTCTGGCTGGGCACCCACGGTGGCGGTCTGAACCGGCTCGATATGCAAACCGGCGTTTTCACCCATTTCACCACCAGGGATGGATTGCCTAACGACGTGGTGTACGGCGTCCTCGCCGACGATCTCGGCCACCTCTGGATGAGCACCAACAAAGGATTGTGCAGATTTACGCCACAAACCGGCGAGATGAA
>CAYQOI010000022.1:0-5248 GCA_964419085.1 uncultured Cytophagia bacterium
CGCGTTCCCGGGACTTTGCGTGTTGCAGTTGGATGCGCACAGCGACCTGCGGGAGCGGTACAACGGTTCCCGCTTCAACCACGCCTGTGTCATGGCGCGCATCCAGGAGCTGTGTCCTTTTGTGGGCGTGGGAATCCGCAGCTCTGTCCAGGGTGAGCGCGAAAGACTTCGGGACGGTTCGCGACTTTTTTACGCCGTCGAAATGTTTGACCGTCCGGGGTGGGCCGAGGAGGCCATCGCGGCCCTGCAGGAGCCGGTGTACATCACCATCGACCTGGATTTCTTCGATCCGTCGCTGGTTCCCTCCGTGGGCACGCCGGAACCCGGAGGCTTTCAGTGGCACGAAACCCTGCGTTTTCTGCACAAGGTCGTGCGCGAGAAAAGGGTGGTGGGATTCGACGTGGTGGAGTTGTCTCCCCGCAAGGGTTTCCCCGCGTCTGACTTCGTCGCGGCGAAATTGGTGTACAAGCTTCTGGGCTATGTGTTTGAAAAAGAGTTGCGTTTTGGTGAGAACCGCAAGGAAGCTTAGAAAAATCTTGACTCTTAAGCCAAAAAATGTTACCTTTGACGCTGAATTTTTCGCAATATTCCAAGGGAGAGAAGGTTGAAGACATTTATCGCAAATCCGAAAGAGGTTGAACGAAAATGGTACGTGGTGGATGCCGAGGGCAAGGTGCTCGGCCGGCTTGCCAGTGAGGTGGCCACCATTTTGCGAGGCAAGCACAAGCCCATCTATTCGCCACACATGGATGTCGGAGATCATGTCATCATCGTGAACGCCGAAAAGATTCGTGTCACTGGCAAAAAGGCCGCGACCAAGAAATACTTTCGGCATACCGGCTACCCGGGCGGCTCCCGGTTCGAGACATTCCAACATTTGTTGGCCAGGCGACCGGAACGCATCCTGGAGCGGGCCATCTGGGGAATGCTTCCTCACAACCGGCTGGGGCGAAAAATCTACAAGAAGCTGAAAATTTATGCCGGCGGGGACCATCCCCACGCCGCACAAAAACCCGAGAAGCTTGAAATTGGTTAGTTCAAAATACTTGAGGATGTGATGAAATCAGCTTACTATGTTGCCGTGGGAAGGCGCAAAGAAGCGGTGGCGCGTGTGCGTCTGACCCCGGGCGAGGGCAAGGTCTTGGTGAACAAGCAACCGTTGCTCGCGTTTTTCAAGCGTGAAACCCTGCAGATGATTATCGAGCAGCCCCTGGAAGTGACCGAAACCCTGGGGAAATATGATATCTTTGTCAACGTGCGCGGTGGGGGCCTCAGTGGGCAAGCCGGCGCGGTGCAGTTGGGGATCGCTCGTGCGCTCACCAAGGTGAACGAAGATTTTCGGCCGAAACTGAAAGCCGCAGGCTTTTTGACCCGTGACCCCCGTATGAAGGAGAGAAAAAAATACGGTCAGCCGGGCGCGCGGAAGAGATTTCAATTTTCGAAACGTTAATTTTCAAATTCTCACACCGGCTTTTTATTGGGTGCCCGGAAGGGTGAAACTGGAGCCGGTGGCGGATTAAACCCAATCTCGGAGGCTTTTATGAATGTGACGCTACAAGATCTGCTCATCGCTGGTGCCCATTTCGGTCACCTGACGCGCAGGTGGAATCCCAAGATGAAGAAATTCATCTTTATGGAGCGGAATGGGATTTACATCATCGACCTCAAGAAGACGTTGGATTGTCTTCAGTCCGCTTGCCAGGCGGTTATCGACATCACCCGCAGCGGCGAGCGCGTGCTTTTTGTGGGAACGAAAAAGCAAGCCAAGGACATCATCAAAAACGAGGCCGAGAGATGTAACGCGTTTTACATCAACCATCGGTGGCTGGGCGGCACATTGACCAATTTCACCACCATCAAAAAGAGCATCCGGCGCCTGAAGAATCTCGAGAAGCTGGCCACCGACGGAACCTACGACAAGATGCTCAAAAAAGAGATTCTGCGTGTGGAGCGGGAAAAAGAAAAGCTTCAGATGGTGCTCGGGGGCATTCGGGACATGAACAAGCTCCCCGGTGCCGTGTTCATCGTGGATACGAAAAAGGAGCATATCGCAGTAGCTGAGGCGGCGAAGCTCGGTATTCCCATCATCGCGATGGTGGACACCAATTGCGATCCCGATCCCATCGATTATCCGATTCCCGCGAACGACGATGCGTTCAAAGCGATCAATCTGGTGACGCACGCTATCGCCGATGCCGTGTTAGAAGGGATGGCCACAAAGGCGCCTGCTGAGGGCGAGGCCGCCGAGGCGGAGGCCGGGGTGCCGGTCGGTGCAGAGCCTACGGACGAGGTGATCGTGAGCAAGGACGCAGAAGAGGTCGAGGCCGTCGCTGAGCAGATCAAAGAAATCGATTACGAGGAACCTGAAGACGAGAATTCAAAGTAATCCTGGAGAAAGCGAATATGGCAGTTGGTGCGGATAAAGTCAAAGCACTTAGAGAACAGACCGGTGTTGGAATCATGGAGTGCAAAAGCGCGCTGGAGGAGACCGACGGCGACATCGAACGGGCGGTCGAACTGCTGCGCAAGCGGGGTATTGCCTCTGCCCAGAAAAGGGCCGGCCGGGAGACCAAAGAAGGCGTGGTGGAAGCGTACATCCATGCAGGGAGCCGGTTGGGCGTGCTGGTGGAAGTGAACTGCGAGACCGATTTTGTCGCCAAGACGGATGACTTCAAAAGGTTTGTCCGCGACATCGCGATGCAGATCGCTGCGACCAACCCGCGGGTAGTCAGCCGCGAAGAGTTCAGCAAAGAAGAGATCGACAAGGAAACCGAGATCTACACCACCCAGGCCAAAAACGACGGCAAACCCGAGAATATCATCGAGCGCTTTGTGCAAGGGAAACTGGAAAAATTCTACCAGGAATCTGTGCTGCTGGAGCAAGCGTTTATCAAAGATCCCAACAAAACCATCAAAGATCTGCTAAACGAGATGATTGCAAAGACCGGCGAAAATATCAACATTCGGCGGTTTGTGCGCTACCAATTGGGTTCGTAGCCGGCTCAGCCGGTTTCTCTTTTATGCTCGACAAATATCATGTGATTATGTGACCCCATGCAGTCGCCTCAATTCAACCGCATTTTGCTCAAACTGAGCGGCGAAGCCCTGATGGGCCAGCAAGGTCTGGGCATCGATCCGGGGGTCGTCGCCAACATCGCGGTTGAGATCAAAGAGGTCGCGGAACTCGGGGTGGAGGTCGGCGTGGTGATCGGCGGCGGCAACATTTTTCGGGGTTTGTCCGCCAGCGCACGAGGCATGGACCGCGTGTCGGCCGACTATATGGGGATGCTGGCCACGGTCATCAACGCGATGGCGCTGCAAGACTATCTGGAGCGCAACAACGTTTTCACCCGCGTGCTCACCGCCATCAAGATGGAGGAGGTCGCGGAACCGTTCATCCGGCGTCGAGCCATCCGGCATCTCGAAAAGGGACGCATCGTGATCTTCGCGGCAGGCACGGGAAATCCTTATTTCACCACCGATACTGCGGCGGCTTTGCGCGCTGTAGAGATCGAAGCAGACGTCATCCTGAAAGGCACCAAGGTCGACGGTGTGTACGATGCCGACCCCATGACCCACCCGGATGCAAAGAAGTTCGATGAGCTCACTTACCTGGAAGTGGTCAAGAAGCGACTCAAGGTCATGGATTCCACCGCGGTGACATTGTGCATGGATAATCGGATTCCTATCATCGTTTTCAATCTGACAAAAAAAGGATATCTGAAACGAATCATCCAGGGCGAGCCATTGGGAACCAAAATCTACGGGGCGTAGTCATGGAGATCAAAGAAATCGAAAAGCACGCTGAAGAGCGGATGCAGAAAGCGGTTGAAAACACGCGCGGTGAGTTGAGCAAGATCAGGACGGGTAAGGCCTCGCCGGCCATCCTGGACACCATTCGGGTGTCGTACTACGGGTCCATGGTGCCGCTCAAACAGGTCGCCAGCATCAACACCCCCGAACCGCGGCTGATCACCATTCAGCCGTGGGAGCGGAACCTCATCGGGGAGATCGAGAAGGCGATTCTCAAATCCGATCTGGGGCTGAATCCCGTCAACGACGGTACCGTGATCCGGTTGCCCATTCCGCAACTGACCGAAGAAAGACGTAAAGACCTGGTGCGTTTGTGCCACAAATTGTCCGAAGAAGGCCGCATCGCCATTCGCAACATTCGCCGCGATGCCAACGAGGCGCTCAAGAAAGCGGAAAAGAATCACGAGATTTCTGAAGACCAGTACCACACCGCCATCGACGAGGTTCAAAAACTGACCGACAATTACATCCAGCAGGTGGATGACATCCTGAAGAACAAAGAAACCGAGATCATGGAAGTTTAGTCTGTCGGTTTTGACCGAGCGAATTTGGGCAGGAGGGGCCGTTTCACTTTAGCGCGAGAAACGGCTTTTTTGTTTCCGGTCGCGGGGATGAAACCATCTCGTTTTCAACCGAGTTAACTAAATATATGCGTCTTAAGTTTCTGATTCTTCTTACCCTGTGTTTTTCACAGGCCGTCCTCCACGGCACGTTGCGCGCGGGCGACGATAAACCTGCTTACCTGGTCCGGTACCTTTTCAGCTTTCCGGAGGAGAAGATCAAGGAGTTGCCGCTGCTGCAGCCGCAGGCCCTGTCCTTCGATCCGGATGGAAACCTGTACATCCTGGACACCGGCAATAACCGCATCGTGAAATTCGATTCCCGCGGCCGTGTTCTCGGGTCAATCGGCGGGTTTGGCTGGGAAAAGGAAGAATTCGATCGCCCCCTGGACATCACCGCAACCACGGGCCTGGACGTGTTTGTGGCCGACTACAACAACGAGCGCATCGAACGCTACGACAAGGATCTGAACTACATCTCTTCGTTTTATACCGATCCCAACCTGGAGCCTGAACTCCAGTTTGGCTTTCCGTCCGGCGTGGCCATTTCCGGTCAGGGTGAGTTGTTCATCTGTGACAACGAAAACAACCGCGTGCTCAAACTCGACCTCACAGGCCAGCCGGTGCTGAGTTTTGGCGACTTCAACTGGGGAGAAGGACAGTTGGAACGGCCTGCAAAGATCGAGCTGGGTCCGGACAATCGCGTCTTCGTTTCCGACCGGAAGGCCAACCAAATTGTCGTCTTCGACTACTTCGGCAATTATGTCGCCCGATTCGGCCAGGGCCAACTCCACCAGCCGGACGGACTGTGCTGGAGCGACAGCCAGCTTCTTTTTGTGGCCGATTCAGGTAGCCACCGCGTTGTCCTGTTCGAT
>CAYQOI010000022.1:5258-8478 GCA_964419085.1 uncultured Cytophagia bacterium
ACCGAGACTATCGGCTCCTGTTTTCCTGGGGCGCCGAAGGGAGCGCCGACGCCGCGTTCAAAACGCCCACCGATGTGGCCGTCTTTGGCGACCATGTCTATGTGGTAGATTCGGGCAACAACCGTGTTCAGGTGTTCCAGCTTCTTCTGCAAAATGGCCTGGAATAAAACCCAGAGGTGAACCGCAACTCTTCGCTACAAACGCTCTGTCTCAAAACGGCCTCCGTATCGGTGCACTTTCCGACGCCGGGCCGCGTAAGTCGTTCCGAAACTTAGCATTGGTTGAGTTGTGACCAGGCCTCTCAGTTTGTTCAAATTGGTACTGCCAGTTGTGCTCTTCCCGGTCTCACTCCTATCACAGGATGGTGGATTCCAGGGGAGAAGCCTCACTCTTTATCAAAAAGCGGTGACCTTTCAGCCGGATACCCTGCAGCGGGATTTCGCCCTGCCCGACAGCTTTCTGATTCCCGCCTCCGAGGTCGTCTCCCTGGATTCAGTCGCCTTGCAGCGCCAGGTGGATTACACCATCGAATATGTCGCGGGAACGTTACGGTTGAC
Organism: uncultured Cytophagia bacterium; assembly: GCA_964419085.1. Lineage (GTDB taxonomy): Bacteria > Zhuqueibacterota > Zhuqueibacteria > Oceanimicrobiales > Oceanimicrobiaceae > CAYQOI01. Next base: position 5,816 of record CAYQOI010000022.1, read on the forward strand.
GCAGCCGGTCGCGGGCAAGGTGCTAACCGTCGAGTACAAGATTTTTCCGTTTTCGTTGAAGAAACGGTACGTGCTCAACAAGAAGGTGGTTGCCGAAGAAGAAGAGGCAAAATCAAGCGACGCGTCGCCGACCTCTTCGGTTCCGGTGAAGAAGGTGCCGCGGCGACGGGTGGCGCAGCGATTTGGCGGCGCGCAGTTGCGAAAGAGCGGCAGCCTCACTCGCGGGATCTCGGTGGGTACAAGTCAAAGTCTGCGGGTGGATTCGGGATTGAGAATGCAGGTCTCGGGCCGTCTGGCCAACAAGATCGATGTCGTCGCCTCTCTCACCGACCAGAACACCCCGATCCAACCCGAAGGCAACACGCAGACCTTACAGGAGATCGACAAGGTGTTCATTCAGCTCAAGGGTCCCAACATGAATGCGACCTTTGGCGATTACAATCTTTCTTTCTCGGGCAGCGAATTCACCAATTACCGCCGCAAGCTCCAGGGGATCATGGGACACGCGGAGTTTCAAAACATGTCCGTGACGATGTCAGGCGCGGTGTCTCGCGGTCAATTCACCACCAATCAGTTTCTGGGCCAGGAGGGCAACCAGGGTCCCTACCAGTTGCACGGCCCCAACAACGAAATCAATATCATCGTGCTGGCCGGCACCGAGCGCGTCTGGGTGGATGGGGAGCTCATGACGCGTGGGGAAAATCACGATTACGTGATCGAGTACGGGAACGGACAGCTCACCTTTACCAGAAACCGCTTGATCACGGGCGACTCCAGGATTACCGTGGATTTCCAGTTTTCCGACGAGAGCTTTGAACGCAACCTCTGGGCCGTGCGGGGCGAGTCGCGCTTTCTGCAAGACCGGGTGCACTTGAGTACGACGTTCATCCGAGAAAGCGACGATAAAGACAATCCCCTCAGTTTGAGCCTCAACGACGGCTTTGTGGACCGACTGGCCGAGGCCGGCGACAGCAGCGCGGTGGTGCCGGGCTGGACCTTTGTGGGCCCGGACAGCGGCAATTACGTCCGAGATTCCACCGGCGTCTTTGTCTTCGTGGGGGACAAACGCGGGGACTACAACGTGCGCTTCACTTTTTTCGGCGAGAATCGCGGCGAGTATCGCAACATCGGGCTCGGTCGCTTCGAATATGTGGGTCCGGGCAAAGGGAGCTTCCGGCCGTTTATTCTCCTTCCAAAGGCCCAGCGCCACGACCTGGTGGGCTTCAATCTGGGCTTCTCGCCTTCCTCCGCGCTCGACGTCAAAGGCGAGTTCGCGTTCAGCCAATTTGACGCGAACCTCTACTCATCAAAGGACGATGGCGACAACCAGGGGACCGCGTATGCGCTCCATCTGGACTTCAGGCCTGAAAATCTGCGCCTGGGGGGCGCAAATCTGGGGAAATTCGATTTTTCCGGTCGGCTCAGGCACAAGAACGCCAATTTTCGCGACATCGACCGGACCACGATCGCAGAGTTCAACCGGCGCTGGAACATCGAAAACGCTCAGGCCACCCGGCAAGAGGACATCCTGGAGCTACGCAGCTCCTACTCACCGGTCACAGGTCTCGCGTTGCGCACCGGCCTGGGCCGGCTCACCAAGTCATCGCTCTTCCGGTCAAATCGCTGGGAAACACAGGCGAATCTGGACATCAAGCACCTGCCCAGGGTGGACTACTTTGTTGAATTCATCGATCGCGATGACCGGCAGTTGAAACAGCAGAGTTCCTGGTTGCGCCAGAGGGGACGATTCGAGTACGGCTTCCATGGCATCAAACCGATTTTCAATTACGAAGGGGAAATCAGAAAAGACGCCCGGGAGGACACCAGTCGAACCGGCTTCCGGTTCGATTCGTACACCTTCGGACTGGAGCTCGCGCCTGCCAAAAAGCTTTCGGCCTCGGCGCGCTACAACGTGCGCGACGACAAGGACCGCATCACCGGTCGCTTTGTGCCCAAGTCCATCGCACGCACGCAGACTTACGCCTGGGGGCTGAAGGGTTGGCACAACATCACGGCTTCGGCTTCCTACACGCATAGAATGCGGAACTTCGCGGACCCGACGGTGCAGGACACCCGTACCGACCTCGCGGATTTGCGCATTCGTTACACGCCCCGACACGGGGGCGTACGCAGCAACTTGTTCTACCAGATCTCCAACAGTCGGGTTGCGAAGCTCGAGGAGGCATTCATCGAGGTCAAAGAGGGGGAAGGCAACTTCAGATTCAACGAGGAGCGCAACGAGTTCGAGCCCGACCCCTTTGGCAATTTTGTCCGACGCTTTTTTGCCACCAACGAATTCATTCCGGTGGTGGAGCTCAAGATGCGCGTCGGCCTCACGCTGAGTCCGGCTGCGCTGCTCCGCGGGCGCGGCAGCAAACCCAGAAGCCGTTTGACTTCGCTGCTCTCGCCGCTCACCACTGAGACCTTCGTTCGGATCGATGAGCGTTCCACCGAAAAGGATGTGGAGAAGATTTACCTCCTGCACCTGGGTTCATTTCAGCAAGACAGCACCACGATTTTCGGCAGCATCGAAGTGCGGCAAGATGTCTATTTGTGGCGCAACAGCCGGACCTTTTCGCTGCGCTACCGCTTTCGCAACCGGCGGGAGTTGAACAATCAACTGGTGGGCGGTGGTCAACGACGGGATGTGACCGAGCAGAGCC
>CAYQOI010000022.1:8488-9535 GCA_964419085.1 uncultured Cytophagia bacterium
TCTCAAACCAGGTCACCACCCGGTTCGAGTTCCGCCACACCGGCGAAGATCGCCTGTTCAAGTCGGCCTTGCGCGACGACCGCAGGGTCCGGGCAGACGGGCTGGAGGTGGACTTCGTCTATCGGCCCCAGCGGCGTCTGGAGCTGGGCGTGAAAAACGGCGTGAGTTTCAACCGAGATCTGGCCCCGGACCCCAACACGCAGGCGACGGTGTTTTCTCTCGCTCCGAGAACGACGTACTCCCTCAGCAATCGCGGGAGACTGCGCGGGGAGCTGCAGTGGACAAACGTCTCCGTCTCGCCCAGGAATCGGCTGATTCCGTTTGAGCTCACCGACGGCAGGCGGGCCGGCACCTCCTTCCGGTGGAGCATCGGGTTCGATTACCGGGTCTCCTCCAACGTACAGGCATCCTTCAATTATTTCGGTCGCCGGGAACCGGACCGGCCCAAGACGCAGCACATCGCGCGAATGGAAATGCGAGCGTTTTTCTGAGGACGTCGGGCTGATGAGATTTTTGATGCGAAAAACTGGACAAACCATCTGGCTGCTGCTGGTTGTTCTTCTGGTGCAGAGCGAGGCGATCCGCAGTGCGGAAAACGACCGGCCGGTTCGAGCTGCACTCCAGCGTTTGCGTGTCGTCGGTAGCCGGAAAGTAGGAGCAGACGAGGTGAAAAGATGGTTTGGACTGCGGCGGGGAGATCGTGTGAGCGAGGCCGAGTTGGCGCAGCACGGCCGCGAAGTCCTGGAAAAATATGCCGACCTGGGGTTCTATTTCGCCAGCGTGGATTCTTTCCGGTTCGAGTACAGCCGGGATTCCACGTTGGTCGATGTCACGGTTTTTCTGCATGAAGGAGAGCGGGTCAAGGTTTCCCGCCTGACGCTGCAGGGGCTGGCGGAGCGGGACAGAGACCGCTTCTTGCGCCAATTTCGTACGCAACCCGGCAAGCGGTTCAGTCAGGCCGCGCTGCAGGAGGACATTCAGCGGGTCCTCCGGTACTTCACCACCCACGGGTACCCCTACTGTGAGGTGAGCATTTCCGACTTGCGG
>CAYQOI010000022.1:9545-15543 GCA_964419085.1 uncultured Cytophagia bacterium
GACCGGGACAGCCGGGTTGGAGATTGTGCTCCAGGTCACGCCCGGCGAGCAGGTGGTCATCGAGGATGTGGAAATCCGGGGCAACACGCAGACGCGCGATTTCGTGATTCTGCGGGAACTGCCCCTGGCAGCAGGTGAGCTGTACGATCAGCGCAAGGTAGAAAAGATCGCCCCCCGGTTGACCAAACTCGGCTATTTCAAATGGATCAACCCCCCGCGGCTGCAGTGGCAGAAAAACGAGACCGGAAAGCTTATCATCGAGCTGGCCGAGGGCAGCTACAACCGGTTTGACGGGGTCATCGGGTACAACCCGGGCACGCAGGAGAGCAAGGGGTTTGTCACCGGTCTTATCGACGTCTCGTTCGGCAACCTGTTCGGAACCGGCCGCCAGGTGGACGCGCACTGGGAGCGACGTACCGAGAAAACGCAACAGTTGCGTCTGCACTACCTGGAGCCCTGGGTCGCGGGCCTCCCGCTGAATGCGGGGCTGGGTTTTGAGCAGGTGATCCAGGACACCAGCTACGTGGAGCGGGCTCTGGCCCTGGACCTTCGGTTGCGCGTTAATGAAAGTCTCGGGTTGTTTTCCAGGGTTGCCACCCGGTCGGTCACTCCCGATTCCCTGGCTGCGCTTCGTTTCGGAATCCCACCCAGCAACTCGGTGAGTCTGGCGCTTGGCGTCGCATTCGACAGCCGGGACAACGTGGTCAATCCCCGCAGCGGGGTGAACTACCGGGCCTCGTTCGAATGGAGCAGGAAAAAGGTCTCCGTACGCGATTCGCTCACAGCTGTTTCGTCTGAAAGCGAATCGTTTAATCAAAAGCGCATTTCGGTCGACCTGGAGACCTATCTCCCTGTGCTGAGGTGGCAGGTGTTCGCGGTGGGGGTCCATGGCCGCGAAATCCGCACGGATGAGGAGGTGGTTTCGGTGACCGACCAGTACCGCTTCGGCGGCACGCGCACGCTGCGGGGGTACCGTGAGGAGCAGTTTCGCGGGTCGAAGATCGCCTGGGCAAATATCGAATACCGCTATCTGGTCAACGATCTGTCTCGGCTCTTTCTGTTTCTGGACCTCGGATATTTCTTTCGAGAAGACCTGGTCCAACAGGTTCCCGTTGCCGTGGAAGCGGCCAAAATCGGGTACGGCTTTGGCATGCGGGTGGATACCCGTCTGGGTTTGCTGGGAGTCGATTACGGTTTGGGAGAAGGGGACAGCTTTTCCAGGGGGAAAATCCACATCAGTTTGAGAAATGCGTTTTGAGATAGTCGGTTTGTTGCGCTTGACCCGCCCGGCCAACCTGGTCATCGCCGCGGGGGCGATTTTCGTGGGTGCGCTGGCGGCCGGTTCGCTGGAGCCTCACCGCGCGGTGCTGCTCGCCTGTGTTTCCGGCATGCTGGTAATGGCCGGGGGGAACGCCATCAACGATTATTTCGACCGGGACATCGACGCGGTGAACAAAGTCGGCCGGCCCATCCCGTCGGGCCGCATCCCTGCCGAGGCAGCGAGAAGATTTTCAATTATTTTGTTTGTTTTGGGGACAATTCTTAGTATATTTATTTCTAAATATGCTGCAGCAGTGGCACTGTGTGTTTCAGTTGGCCTCTTTCTCTACAGCGCCAGGCTCAAACGCATGCTGCTGCTGGGAAATATCGCGGTCAGCCTGTTTTCTGCGGCTGCATTTGCGTATGGTGGCCTTGCGGTGGGTCGAGTTGCCCCCGCGCTGATTCCGGCGGTTTTTGCGTTTTTGTTTCATCTCGGTCGCGAGGTGGTCAAGGATATCGAAGATAGGCAAGCGGATGCTTCCTACGCAGCGCAGACCTTACCCATCCGCTTTGGTGACCGCGTGGCTCTCACCTTCGCGACGGTGGTTTTCGCGGCATTGATAAGCTTCACGTTTGTGCCGTACCTTTTGAAAATCTATGGCGAAGCATACCTGTGGTTGGTCCTTTTCGGAGTGGATGCGGTGATCCTCATCGCAGTGGTTTTGATGTGGTTACGTCCGACGCCGCTCTGGCTCAACCGTGTTTCGCTTTTGTTAAAAGCCGACATGCTCGTGGGGTTGGTTGCGATTTACGTCGGTCTGCCCGGGTAAGAACCGAAACGGTGTAAGAAAGAAAAGGTTGCGAGCATTACTTCAACGAGTGACATCGGGTCGGGTCCGTATCGACGGACAAGTGCGGGGGGAGATTTCCAACGGCCTGGTTATCCTGCTCGGCATCTGCCACAGCGACAGCGAGGCGGATGCTAAATATCTGGCCGAAAAGTGTGCCAACTTGCGCATCTTTTCTGACGAAAACGGCAAATTCAATCTCTCCTGCCTGGATGTAAAAGGGGAGGTCCTTGTCGTTTCTCAGTTCACGTTATATGGTGACACCCGCAAAGGTCGGCGCCCGAGCTTTGTGGACGCAGCACCCCCGGAGATTTCCGAGCCGCTTTATGAAAAATTTATTTCCTACCTCCGCGATCTGGGTTTGAAGGTCGAAAGCGGTGTTTTCGGCGCCATGATGCAGGTGGAGATCCACAACGACGGGCCAGTGACTCTGATGGTGGAAAGCAAGGCCGGGTGAGGGGTATCGCGATGATCGATTTGGATGGCAAGCGGTTGATTCTGGCGTCTGCGTCGCCCCGACGGGCTGATTTGCTGAGGCTGGTGGGGCTGAGCTTCGATGTCGTCGAAAGCGATCTGGATGAAAACGAAGAGACCTACACCGTGCCGGAAGTTCACGTGCTGGAGCTGTCACAGAAGAAAGCCCGTAAAGTTGCCGAAGATATTAAAGATGGTCTGGTAGTGGGAGCCGACACGATTGTGGTTTTGGACGGCCAGATTCTGGGCAAACCCCGGGATGCCGAGGAAGCCAAAGATATGCTGCGGCTGTTGAGTGGCAAGATCCATACGGTCTACACCGGCTTTTCGGTGGTGGACAAGCCGTCCGGCGAAGCGGTCAGCGAGTACGAGCGGACCCGCGTGACTTTCCGCGAACTCACCGACGCCGAAATCGCCGATTACGTCGCCTCTGACCAGCCGCTGGACAAAGCCGGCGCCTACGGCATTCAGGACAGGAGCGCGTTGTTTGTCGAAAGAATCGATGGCTGTTTCTACAACGTCATGGGCTTCCCTCTGACCAGGTTTTACTGCACGCTGCAGAAATTTTTGCCGAAAATCAGGATGGCCACTTGAAAACGCTAAATGACTTAGTCCGGGGTGAATGCGATGGTAGATATCGGAAAGGTACTGCGTGAGGCGAGGAAAGAGCGGGGGAAGACATTTGAAGAGCTGCACGAAGAGACGCGGATACGCATCGAGCATCTGGAGGCATTAGAAAGCAACGATTTTTCATTTCTGCCGGAAACGTACGTTAAATCTTTTATGAAAACGTACGCGCGTGCGGTGGGGCTGGATGCCGAAGAGATCGCGCAAGCCTACCGAGACAACCAGGAGGAGGAACGTCGGGAACTGGCACAGCAGGCCGAAGATGAAGAGGAGACCGCTCCGGAAGTACGAGACCCCAGGCCGTTTGTGGAATGGGCTCTGGGACTTTGTTCGTTCTTGCTGCTGGTAAGCCTTATTTTGGTCTATATCGAGTATCGATCGCAGATTTATGCCAGGCCGATCTATCCGGTGGGCGACCGGCAAGAAAGAGTCATGACGACGTTGGCCGAACTGTCGGTCGAGAATCCTGTGGTCGAAGAAATGGGCGAGCAGGACGCGCGTATGAAACTCGAAGTCAAGGCGTTGGACCGCGTTTGGCTGCGGCTAACCATCGATGAGAACAAGACGAGTGAATATAAACTGATTCCGGAACAAACGCGGACCTGGGTGGCGGCGGACCGCATCGATATCACCCTGGGTCAGCAGCCCACGGGGCCGAACGACGGCAAAGGAGGGAAACCGCCCGCGAAGCGAGTGGTCAGGCTGTCCTTCGAGCGGCGGGGCGCAAGCGACGTAAAGAATTGAGCTTGTTCCGCCCGGTGCGGGTGCTGGGGTATGGGTTTTCAGCCAGTCTATTATGATCAGATTTGATCTCGATTCCATCAAATCCGTCTACATGATCGCGATTTGCGGTACGGGCATGACCGCGCTTGCGGGGATGCTGAAGTCGCAAGGCTACGAAGTCCGCGGGTCCGACCAAAACGTCTATCCCCCTATGAGCACTTTCCTGAAAGAGATCGGGATTCCGGTCCATGAGGGGTACGACCCGCTGCATCTCGATCCGCCGCCCGATGTGGTGGTCATCGGAAACTCGATGTCACGCGGCAACCCTGAGGTCGAGGCAGTGCTTTCCGCAAAACTCCCCTACGTGTCTCTTCCCTTTGCCTTGCGGGAGTTCTTCATCCGGGGAAACTATTCCTGCGTGGTCGCCGGCACCCACGGGAAGACGACCACCAGTTCATTGCTGGCCTGGGTCCTGGAAAGCGCGGGCCGCGATCCCGGCTTTTTTGTGGGCGGAATTCCGGAAAACTTCGGCCGCGGGTTTAAGCTCGGCAAAGGAGGAATTTTCGTCGCCGAAGGCGACGAGTACGACTCCGCCTTTTTCGACAAAGGGTCGAAGTTCTTGCACTATCTGCCCGATCTCGTGATCCTCAACAGCATCGAGTTCGACCATGCGGACATCTTCCGCGATTTAGACGCCGTGGAGACCAGTTTCGCCCGGCTCATTACTCTCATCCCCCAGAATGGCTATCTGGTGGCCTGCTGGGACAATCCCATTGTGCGAAAACTCAGCGAACATGCCTGGGCCGAAGTGGTTTCTTTCGGCTTCTCCCCCGATGCCCAATTCCGTGCGGAGGGGATCGTCGCCGGGGTGGAGAACACCACCTTCGAGGTCTATTTCGGAAACAAACGCTACGGCACGTTTTCAGTGCCGCTGCACGGGCGACACATGGTGCAAAACGCGCTGGGTGTGATCGCGGCCAGCCACAAATTGGGACTTTCGGCAGAGGAAGTGCAACAGGCCTTTGGCTCCTTCAAAAACGTTCGGAGGCGATTGCAGTTTAAAGGCGAGGTGCGCGGGGTGAGGGTGTTTGATGATTTTGCGCACCATCCTACGGAGATTCGGGCGACCATCGCAGGGCTGAAGGAACGCTTCCCGAACAGCCCGCTGTGGGCCGTTTTTGAGCCCAGAACCGCTACGAGCAAACGCCGCATTTTCCAGGACCGTTTCGCAGAGGCTTTCGCACAGGCCGACCGCGTGGTTCTGACACCGCTTCACGCTCCCGACAAGATTCCCGAGCAGGAACGACTCTCGGTGGAGCAGGTCTGCGCGGACCTGCGCGCTCGCGGTCTGTCGTGCTGGATTCTCCCCGTCGGAGATGAAATGCTGAACTTCCTGCGCGAGAAGGTCGGACCAGGGGAAACCGTGCTGTTCATGAGTAATGGTGACTTCCAACAAATACCACAGAAACTGATAGATGAAACTTAACTTGTAAGGTGGTCAGGTATGAATGAACAAAAAAGGCACTCACGCCCGAGGAGGAGGAGATTCCAGCAGTCCCGAATGGAGAATCAAAACATCCGAAATCTGATCGAGCAGATCGAGGACAAGCTCCAGGATTCCATCAAGCCGGAAACGGTGACCGGCTTAAATTCTTTCGAACGAAAACTCATCCACCGGCATTTTGACCACAAACCGGAGTTCGAGACTCGCACCTACCGCAACGGCGACAGGTTCTCGCTGGCGGTCTATCCGGTGGGCAATATCGAACGATTCGCGATGGAGAAGGCCGAAGAGTCTCTGCAGAGCGGCGCGGAGGTAGACCTCCCACCCATGGGAAGCTATGAACGCTACATCGTGCACAATGCGTTGAAGGACATCGCGGGGATCGAGACCATGAGCGAAGGAGAAGGCAGCGAGCGGCATGTACGCATCGTTTCCAAGCGGTTCGGCCGTGGGTTGAAAAGAATTGTCAAGAAGATAAAGCTTTTCTGACGCTTACCCGGCGCGGCTAAGACCGCGCTTTTTCATTTTGGACGCAACCAGACCGGATTGGTGAGGCAGCGCC
>CAYQOI010000023.1:0-15491 GCA_964419085.1 uncultured Cytophagia bacterium
CAAAATTGGCACACGCGCAGTCAAAAAATCTTTCGCCCCTTCACGCGGCCATCGTGTTGGACAGCATCGCCGAGGGCGTGCTGACCGTCGACCAAAACAGGGTGATCACCTACTTTAACCGCGCCGCGGAAAGAATCACGGGCGTCCCCCGCAAAGAGGCCATCGGGCAGTACTGCTTCGAAGTGCTGCGCACGAATATCTGCGAGAAAGCCTGCGCGCTACACCAGACCTTTGCAACCGGGCAAGAGGGGATGGAACAAACCGTCAATATCTTGCGGGCCGACGGCCGCCAGATTCCCATCAGCCTCAGCGCGTCCCAACTGCGAAATGAAACCGGCGAGGTCGTCGGCGGTGTAGAAACGTTCCGCGACCTTTCCACCATCGAAGCGTTGAAAAAGGAAATCCATCGCACCTACACATTCGAGGACATCATTTCAAAAAATCACCGCATCCTGGAAATCCTCGATATCTTGCCCAACATCGCCGAAAGCGAAAGCACCGTGCTTATCCAGGGTCCCAGCGGCTCCGGCAAAGAGTTGTTCGCCCGCGCTATCCACAATCTCAGTCCCAGACGTAAAGGGCCTTTTGTGGCTATCAACTGCGGCGCGCTCCCTGACACCCTCCTTGAATCCGAGCTCTTCGGCTACATGAAGGGCGCGTTCACCGACGCTCGAAAAGACAAGCCCGGCAGATTCGCCCTGGCTGAGGGAGGAACCATTTTTTTGGATGAAGTGGAGAGCCTCTCTCCCGCCACCCAGGTGAAGCTGCTGCGCGTGCTGCAGGAAAGAGAATATGAACCGTTGGGCGCCACCGCTCCGATGAAGGCGGACGTGCGGGTCGTGGCAGCCACCAAGGAAGACCTGGCTGCGCTGGTAAAAAAAGGCTCCTTTCGCGATGACCTCTACTTCCGTTTGAACGTCGTGAAGCTGCAGCTCCCCCGGTTGGTGGAACGGCGCGATGATATCCCCATGCTGGTCAACCACTTCATCGAAAAGTTCAATCACAAGATGGGGCGCCACATCGTACGGATCTCCGATGAAGCCCTCTCCATCTTGATGCACTACGATTTCCCCGGCAACATCCGGGAATTGGAGAACATCGTAGAACACGCTTTTGTCATGTGCAGCGGAGAAACCATCGAGCCGCAGCACTTGCCCCCGGAACTGTTGCGCCACCCATCGGGAAAACAAGACAGACGGGCGGACTCCACCCCGCTGCAGTCGGCAGAAAGACAGGCCCTACTGGAAGCACTACAAAAACACAACTGGAACAAATTGCAGACGGCCAGGGCCCTGGGAATACATCGCACCTCCCTCTGGCGAAAACTGAAAAAGCACGGGCTGGCTTAGCAGAAAGAACCCCGCCAATCGTTTCTTCCTTGCAACTGTCGCGCAACACTCTGTTGCGAAATCGCGTCCAGCACGCTCAAACCGTCCCCTTTTTCCCAAGAAATAGGACGTTCTATCTTCTCTTATTTCAAAAAGTTAACTTGCTTTCTGTTCTTTTTGGTCTTTTCTTTGCATATACAGCCCAACGAGAAGATGAGTGCGCCAGGTCGCAAAACGATCGCCATCCCGGTTTTCGGGGCGAGAGTCGCGTCGCGATTTGATTGCAGCGAGAATCTGTTGCTGGTGGTCGCGGAAAACGGAACAGTGAAGAAAAAGGAACGCATCAAGCTGTTCCAGCGTCATCCGCAGGAGAAGATCGCCGCACTGGCTCGGCTGGGTGTGGATGTGCTCATCTGCGGCGGAATCTCCGACATGAATGTCACCAGGCTGGGACAGCGCAACATCGACGTCATTCCCTGGATGCAGGGAAACGCGGAAGAGATTCTCGAGCGTTTCCTCGCGCAGCGTCTCGCACCAAACCGGATGAAGGGTCGAAACGGCCACAGGCCATCATTTTGAGGATATCTATGCAGAGGGGGATCGACGATGGAGAAAAAATGGTTGGTTCCGGTGGTGCTCGTCGCCGCAGGAGTGCTGGTTATCGGGATTGCGTTGATCCAAGAACTCAACCTCAGGCCGCAAGCGCAATTGCCCGAGGGGTGGACGTTCACGCTCCCGCAGGGCGATGCGACCGCTGGGCGAAACACTTTCATCAAAATGGAGTGCGGCGCGTGCCACAAGAGCACTCTGCCCGGCGTCCGCGAGCCCGAGGATGGTAAGTGGGCAGGACCGGATCTGACGGTCGGCTACAACACCCTGCCCGACGCCTACCTGGCAGAGTCGATCATCCGGGCGCACACGAAGGTTGCGGATCCCACTTATCATCGGAACCCGGACCAGGCCGGCATGGGCAAATACAATCGCTACCTCACGGTGAAAGAATTGATCGACCTGGTCGCGTTCCTAAAACAGCCGACCCAGGTGGCACAAAAATAGCCCGGACAAAAACGGTGAGAAAGGAGGTGAGCAAAACGTGAAGCGTCGGAAAAACCCGGAAGCTGACTTGAAGCTGAACTACCGCAAGACGCTGGAGTTGGCGCTGATCGTCTCTTTGTTGCTTCACTTCGGTTTGTTTCACGCGTTTCCTGCGATCAACGTGACGCCCAAGCAGGTTAAACCCGGCATCATCCAATTCAATGTGGAAGACATTCCCATGACGCAGCAGTTCAAGCGACCGCCCCCGCCTCCACGACCGGCCGTGCCCATTCCCACCGAGAGCGAAGAGGTGCCTGAGGACGTCACCATCGAGTCGACGGAGCTGAATCTGGACTTGCGCCGGCTTCCCCCGCCTCCGCCGCCGGGTGAAGGTCAGGACATCGAAGCCGGCTATGTGTTCGTGCCCTATGATGAGGCGCCGTACCCCATCGGCGGGTACGAGGCCATCAAGAAGCGCCTGCGCTACCCCGAAATCGCACGCAAAGCCGGAATTGAAGGCCGAGTCGTTGTGGGTGTGCTCATCGATGAGCACGGCAACCCGCGCAAAACGCAGATTCTCAAAGACTCGGGCAGCCGGGTGGGCTTTGAAGAAGCGGCAGAAGCCGCGGTGATGTCGGTGAAGTGGAAACCGGCGAAGCAACGCGACCGTCCGGTGAAGGTCTGGGTCTCTATCCCCATCAATTTTAAACTGGGGGACAACGAACCCAGAATACCTTCGTAAGCAGCGTGCGGGTGACGCAAACATTACACACTATCCCAGGGAAAGGAGAAAGGCCATGTCAGAAAGAATCCTGGTGGTGGACACCGAAGAGACCCTGAGAAGCCGATGCCAGAACGAGCTTCGGCACGAGGGATACCAGGTCGTTACCGCGGAAAACGGACAAGAAGCGTTGCGAAAACTGCAAAAGGAGCAAATTGACCTGGTGGTGCTGGAGCTCGACCTCCCTGATGGTCCCGGGGTAGATTGTTTGCAGGAACTCGTGCGCACCAAGCGGGACGTGAAAGTGGTCATCAACACCGGCAGCCCCAGCTATCAGTTGGATTTCAACTGCTGGGCGGCAGATGCGTTCTTGCTCAAATCCCGGGACCTTGGTGCGCTGAAGCAGACGGTCAACAGGCTGCTGCACGCCGGACGCAACTGAAAGGGTCTTGAAGCCGGTCCTGCTCAGAGGCCACAGGCGACCTGAGCCGCAGGGGCCCAATGCGGTCCGGAGAGGGAGGGGAATATTCCCATTGTTGAGAAAGGGGCGCGCTGATTTCTCGATTTTGAGAAAAAGATAGGCGCGGCGAGACGGCGAAAACGCTTTCCTAAACGCTTGTTTTGTCTCAAACGGCTGGTCTTGGGAACTTTTTGGTACAAAATTGGTTATGTTTTTTTGCTTGTGATTCAAACGCGCGTATCCAATGCTGCTCTGTGAAAATTCATGCCACGCACATTCGACATCAGAGGAACAATTGAGGTTCAACAAATTTAGGGGAGGTGAATCATGAGCAAAAAAAGGTGGAGTTTGGTCGTGTGGTCAGCCCTGGTCGCGTTTCTGTGTGCTGGCCTGTTGATCAGCAACTCCGCGGCGGACGAAGGCATGTGGACCTTCGACAACCCGCCGGTCAAGCAACTTCAGGAGAAATATGGTTTCACTCCGACACAGGAATGGCTTGACCATGTGCGGCTGGCCAGTGTCCGTTTCAACGACGGGGGTTCTGGTGCGTTCGTCAGTCCCTATGGCCTGGTGATGACCAACCACCACGTGGCCGTGGGGCAGTTGCAAAAGCTTTCCTCAGAGAAGCAGGACTACGTCGCCACCGGATTTTACGCCAGAACCGCGGAAGAGGAACTCAAATGTCCGGACCTGGAGCTGAATGTGCTCATGTCCATGGAGGATGTGACGCAGCGGGTGCTTTCCGCGGTGAAAGAGGGGATGACCGAAGAAGAAGCGCTGAAGGCGCGCAAGGCCGAGATCGCCAAAATCGAAAAGGAAAGTCTGGAAAAAACCGGCCTCCGCTCCAACGTCATCGACCTGTACCACGGCGGTGAGTACTGGCTTTACCGCTACAAAAAGTACACAGATGTCAGGCTGGTGTTTGCGCCGGAGAGACAGGCTGCATACTTCGGCGGAGACATGGATAATTTCACCTATCCCAGGTACGATCTCGACGTGGCGTTCTTTCGGGTTTATGAAGACGGCAAACCGGTCAAACCCCAGCACTACCTGAAGTGGAACAACGACGGCGTCAAGAAAGACGAGTTGGTGTTCGTTTCCGGCAACCCGGGTTCGAGCAACCGGCTGCATACCTACGCACAATTGGAATACCTCCGCGACTACCAGTACCCGTTGATCCTCAAGTACATCGACCTGCGCATCAAGATTCTACAAGAGTACGCCAAAAAGGGGCCGGAGCAGGAACGTCGGGCGCTTGTGCAACTTTTCGGATTGAACAACGCGAAGAAAGCGCTTACGGGCGAGTACCAGGGACTTCTGGACAAGGATCTGATGGCCAAAAAGAAACAGGAAGAAGAGGCGTTTCGGGCCAAGGTTGCCAGCAACGATGAATGGATGAAGACCTACGGCGACGCCTGGGACGTCATCGCGGAGGTCACCAAAAAACAAGCCCATATGGCCAAGGCCAACTTTTACCGCAGCTTGCGCGGGTCACGGCTGGCCAGCATTGCCACCAACATCGTCCGCTACGTCACCGAAATCAAAAAACCGGATGGGGAGCGCCTGGACGGTTTCCATGATGCACAGCTCGAGAGCCTCAAGTTCCGTCTCTTCTCTCCCGCGCCGGTTTACCTGGACATGGAGGAGGCGATTCTCGCCGGCACGCTCCAGATGTCTCTTGAAGAGCTGGGGCCCGATGACCCGTTCATCAAAACCGTGCTGAACGGCAAGAGCCCGCAGGAAGTCGCCAAAACGCTGTTTGAGAAGACGAAGCTCGCCGACGTCGCCTACCGGAAATCTCTAGTCGAAGGCGGCGAGAAGGCGGTGAAAAAGTCAAAAGACCCGCTCATCGTTCTGGCGAGGAAGCTCGATCCCATGCTGCGCGAGCAGATCAAGTGGCGCAAGGAGCATGTGGAAAGCATCCTCACACCGGCTTCGGAAAAGATCGCCAAAGCCCGGTTTGCGGTCTACGGCAAGAGCGTTTACCCCGACGCCACCTTCACCCTGCGGCTCTCCTACGGTACGGTGAAGGGCTTTCCGGTCAACGGCACACGGGCGCCGTACAAGACCACTTTGTACGGCCTGTACGACCGTGCGCTGAGCTTCGACAAGCAGGGCGACTACCGCCTGCCGGACCGTTTCTGGCAGCGCCAGGACAAGCTGAATCTGGCCACGCCGGTGAATTTTGTCAGCACCTGCGACATCATCGGAGGCAACTCGGGGTCTCCCGTCATCAACAGAAAGGGAGAACTTGTGGGCCTGATCTTTGACGGCAACATCCAGAGTCTGCCCGGGCGTTTCATGTACGACGAAAAGGTCAATCGGGCGGTGGCCGTGCACAGCGCCTACATCATCGAGGCATTGCGCAAGCTGTACGATGCAAATACGCTGGCCGATGAAATCGAAGGTGTGGGCACGCATTAATCTCGGCAATCCTCTCTTTCATCTTACATCCTCTCGGCGGCCGGGTCACACGACTCGGCCGCTTTTTTTGCCGTCGAAGCTGCAAGCCCGCGGTCGCGCGGGTCGCGACATCGGCTGGCTCAATCCCAGGTTAACCCGCCGGCAACAAAGGGAAAGCTCAGGTGAGATAGAAACCCGTCACACAGAAGAAAAAGGAAGAGACCAAAGTCGGGAGAAAAAGAGATGAGCCCTACGTGCGGCTTTTTCTGGCAGGCTCGGTGGACTCGGCGGCCCGCTCGTCCCCCCCACCCTCTTGCAGCGCCTGCCACTCCAGGAAATACTCGTCGCGCAGCTCTCGCTCGCTGATCTTGCCGTCGATCATGCTCGTGTTCAGCGGATAGACGTCGGGGTTAAAAATCACCAGGTAGAAATGCCACACTACGATGGCTAGCGTCGCAAGCCACGCTTCATACAAGTGGATCACGGTGACCAGGTCGATGACCCACTTGGGGAAAACGCGCAGCGTCAGGTTTTCGAACCAAAGCATCAAGCCTGTGCTGCCCATGATCACCGCGCCCCAAATCAGAGCGAGATACTCCACCTTCTCCATGTAGCTAAAATGACCAAATCGGGGTGCCTGCTTTTTGAGACCAAAGTTGAACGCGACATTCTCCACAAGGTCATGCAGGTCTTTCAAGGTCGGACGAAAGGCTCGGGCAAGTTCTCTGCCCCGGCGGGTGCCGACCATGTAGACGACATGATAAACCCCCAGCGCCAAAAAGATGCCGCCGGCGATGCGGTGCAACGTGCCGCGCAAATCAAACAGCCACGGCACGCCTGAAACAGAGCGCACCCACCAGGCGTCGGGATATTTGAGGCCAAACCCCGTCAAGACAAGTAAAATGAAGCTGACCGCGAGAATCCAGTGCTGTATCCGCTCATTCAGGGTCCAGCGAACGTAAAGTTTGGCTTCGTTTTGCACGACCTCCGTAAGACGCGACGTGGTCACGTTTCCTCCTTCGCCCTGAGTCTTCTGCGGGCGCGTCGCACAAAATCCGCGGCGTTGTGGATAAACATCGAACCCACAACCACCACGATAAGCCCCACATACAGATTCTTCACCATCTGCACAACGCGGCCAGGCGTAGTGCTCGCCGTCAAGTGCACAGGCCCGCGGGCAAAGTTAGCGGTGGCATCTTTGTGGCATTTGCCGCATGTATTCTGCAAATTGGCCGGATTGACGGTGGAACGCGGGTCGGAAGAAGGCAAAATAAAGTGAATGCCGTGACAGCTCGCGCAGTTCGCGGCCGACAGCGAGCCCGCTTTGATGGCCAATCCGTGGTAGCTCTGTTCAAACGTGCGAACCCGGTCCGCGGGCAGGCCAAACTGCTCGGTGATCAATTGCGACGCATGACAACGCTCACACGTCGTCTTGGAGACCCGCAGAGGATGTACCGGTGAGTTTGGATCCTGAGGTGAGCGCACCTCGTGTTCTCCGTGGCAATCCGTACAAACCGGCGCGTCATGAATTCCCTTTTCAACGGCTTTGCCGTGAACACTTTCCCGATACTGCTGGTAAATCTCGGCATGGCATTTTCCACACGTCCCAGGCACATTTTTCCAGTAAATGGGAGAGGCGGAATCGTTCAGCGGCTTGATGTCGTGCACACCATGACAGCTTGTGCACGTGGCGGCCTCGAACTTCTTTTCCGACATCAGGGCCAGGCCATGAACGCTGCGTCTGTACGCCGAAAGCGGGTCGCTGACGGGGATATGGTACTTTTTCACAATCTTGGGATTGGCATGGCAGACGGCACATGTCGCCGCTTCATTGAGAGGGTAGACAGGCGAGGCGGGATCGGAAGCAGCGAGAATGTCGTGCTCACCGTGGCAATCGGCACAGGATGGCGCCTCCTCCGCCCCCTGTGCCAGCGCCTCTCCGTGTACGCTCCCCGCATAAGCAAGAGCCGCGTCGTCGTGGCACATGCCGCAATCGACCTTCTCCAACGTTTCAGGATGCGGAATCTGCTCCACGTCCACGTGGCAATCAGTGCAGTCGAAATCGCCGTGCACGGAATTCGCGAATTTCCGGGCGTCCACATAAAGCGAAATCTCTTCCCCGGTCTCAGAGGTCGAGGTCAGCTCTTTGTCCCCGTGGCAGTCGAGGCACGCCTCCTGTGCTAAGGCCTGCGGAGCGACGCTCAGCAGCAATGCGAAAGCACACGTAGCGAAGAATGCGTGCGGCCGGAAGAGCCACTCAGTCATGATCCGTGCATGCGCTTTGGTTTTGACTTGGCGTCGGGTTCGTGGTTGAGTTGTTGGGCGATCGTTTCCAGGTATTTCGCGCTCTGCACATCATCGGGGTCCTCTTCAAGCACGTGCTGAAATGCTGCGGCAGCCTTCTCCAGATTTCCTTGCTTGAAGTAAACCACGCCGAGGTGATAATGCGCCATCACGTACTCCGGCGTCACAACGGTAGACTCGAGCAGATGGTGCACCGCGGCATTGAGCTGTCCCACATGATGGTAGCACAACCCCAACCGGTAATGCGCCGCGTGGTAATCCGGGTCGAGTTTCAGAACCTTCTGGTATTCGGAGATGGCGTCGTTGACACGGGCCCGGTGATAGTAGGCGACGCCTAAATCATAGTGCGCATCGATGTAGGTGTCATCGATGGCGATGGCGCGCTTGTAGTAGTCGATGGCCCAGTCCAGCAGCCCCATGTGAAAATAGAGATTACCGAGCATCTTCAGGACCAACGTGTTCTCGGGAAAATCGTGGGCCAGCTCTTTGAGTTTTTCCATCGCCTTCCAGGTGTTGCCCTCGCGCTGGTAATTCAGCACCTGCTGCAACCGGGCATCCAGCAAATTCCCCGATAGAAAGATCCCGCAGTTGGGACAAAACTTGAAGGCCTTCTCCATCACCGTATCACATTTCGGACACTTCACCGGTTGTTTTGAACCCATGACAGACTCCTTATTTCGGCTTCACTCAATAACCTCATTTCGACTTCGCTCAATAACGAAAAAGCTCAGCCGCCCGCCGGACTGCCAGCGGAGGCGGGGTCGGCTGCAGCGAGTGTTAGGCGGCTTCCACTCCAATTGCAAGCGTCTTTCTGTACCATTCCACTGCAGACTCTCTTCATTTGGGGGCAGCCAAGCCTATCGCTGGGGATACATGCTACCCTAAAACTGAAGAAAAATCGTTGACCATCATTCTCGCGTTCTTGCAGCATATAGGGCTGCGCCTACTGCAGCAAATGCTGATGGAATGCCGGGATTGATTGAGAAGTCGAACAATGCCAATATACCAACCATGCCTAAAGAAATCGCCAACGCCGTTAAAATAGAGCCTATTATCAACTTCCCAAAGCTTGATCTAACTGGAACTTTCTCCACAAGTCCTTCGATTATCATTTTGAGTCTCCTTGTGTTGTACTGGCCTTGAGCTGCCTAACCTCTTTTCGACTTCGCTCAATACCCTTCTTAGTCTGAATAATTCACAAACCACCTGTCATTCTGGTAGAATCTTTTCAACCAACAAGACTCCTCCTGAGTGACACACGAGCTGGCAGGAATCGACCGTAAATACCCAATTTGTGAATTATCCGGGTTAGTAGACTTCCACGTTGAACCCTGTCGCCTCCCGAGCCTGTTGGGCAATCTCATTCAATCGCGAGCGCGGCACGCGCAGCAGCTTCTCGCTCGCCGTACCGCGGTCCAGGGTGTAAATCTGCACCTGGCTCGGATGCAATTCCCGCAAGGCTTCGATCCAACTCGCCACCTGCTCATCGCTGCTGTTGTCCACCTGTCCCCGCACAAACATGCTCTGGATCGCGTAGTCGGGCAGCGCCTTCAACCCGTCGACGATTTGACGCAACGTGATCGGCGGCGTGCCGTGATTGAGCTTCCTGAACATCCTTTCGTTTCCAGCGTCCAGCTTCATGATGGCCAGGTCGATCTTTGCCAGTGCTTCCCGCACGCGAGGATCGCCGCAAGTGGTACCGTTAGACAGAAGCGCCAGGCGAGCCTTTACCCGGTAGAACACCTTGAGCTCGCGAACCATTTCCACAATCCTGGGAAATTTGGGATGCAAGGTAGGCTCACCGTTCCCCGAGAAGGTCAGGTAGTCGATCTTGTCGCCGATGGATGCCAGGGCGTTCTTCACCGATAGAATCACCTCGGGAACCGAAGGGAAAAACTCCTCGTAGCCCCGGCCGCTGCTGGTCAGTTTCGACGTCCAGCCATACTGGCAGTAGCTACAATTGAGCGAACACATCTTAAAAGAAACCGGCAAAAGATTGATCCCTAACGAGCGTCCAAGTCGCCGGGACCGCACCGGGCCGTAAATGATGCCCTTCTGCAACGCAATTGGCCCCTTTGCCGTCTTCGCCTCTGGCGCTTTCACTGATTCCATGACATCCCTCATTGGCTTCTCATACTGTGATCTATTGGCAACCCCCACGATATATCTCTCCAACGCAACGGGATTTCTTTCGCGGCCAGGAGGTGTTGCTCCGCTCCGGCCAACCGAGTCGCCACACCTCCTGCTCCCAGAGATTCGTCTAGCTCGGCGAGAGACCGCGTTCGCGCATCGACCGGGCGCACTCACGCGCACATTCCAGAATACACCAGTCCGCAAATCGCGCCACCGGATCGAAATCCCCCATCACACGCTGACGACACTGCCGCGCCTCATGCTCACCCTGAGGACACGGCAAACCCAACAACGGACAACAACCCTCGGCCAGATACACTCTTTGTGTGTCTTCCATCATTTTTATTCCAAAATGAAAGTCATGACGCAGCCGGAAAGCGGAGCTGCGAATGTAGAGCGATGGTATATTAACGGGCGCTTCCAAAGTTGCAAAGCGTTCGCTCTCACGCAGCGGGTAGCCCTCGTCTTCTACCCTGCGGTCCCTGAATATCGTGAGGTCGTAAACCTCAAGCAAGGTGGCAGGGACCTTCTGCCAACATAGCGTTATCCGAGAAGATGACGGCAAGGGTCTTGCCGTGGTTGCCGCCCAGGCTCGCTTTTTCGGACTTATGACGGCCAACTCCGCACCTTCGGATAACTTCGAACCATAACGGAAGCGCCCGTTACATTAAAGGCCGGGCCGGGTCCTGACGCTCGTTGCTTTGATCAGAGTCGTGCGTTGCTCTCCTTTTAGGGAATCGGGATATTCAGTTTCTCGCCGTTTTCAAGGCCAACTGCGAGTATTGCAGAACCTGCTTCATCTTAACCGGCTTGGTCAGGAAAGCGAAAGCGCCGGCTTCAAGGGCCCGCACGTAATTGGACGAATCGCCGTTCACGGTGACGACGATTACCTTGGCCCGCGGCCACTTCGTCCGAATGTCGTCCAACAACTCAAGACCCGATCTTCCGGGTAAATGGATGTCCAGAAGCACCAAAGGGAAAAACTGTTGTGCAATGAGCCTACCTGCCTGTGCGCTTTCGGACGCGCACCGGACGTCGTAGCCAGCTTTCCTCAGGATCTTGCTCAATGAACGCTGAAACTCCACATCATCATCGACGACCAAAATCCGCTCGCGTCTGGAAGTCACCTCTAAACTGGCTCCTCAGCTTCGTCACTCCAATTCCTTTTGCATGTTTTCTTGAAAAAATTATGCCAGTTCCACGTCGAGGACCAGAAAGCAGAAAAAAAGGAAACAAGGCGCTGAAAAACAGAGGGTTAAAACAATGGTTGTCCTGCGGAAAAAGGGGCGTGGCCTAGGGTCTATTTCTTAGGAATGACAAAATGTTGGAAGGATTTCTCAAAAATGCGAAAGGTCATTCTTTGAGCTCGATGCCAAGCTCGGCGATCTTGCGGTACAGGGAGGAAAGGCTCATCCCTAAAATCTTTGCGGCCTTGCTCTTGTCGTGATCGGCCAGCTCCATGGCCCTCAGGATGGCATCCTGTTCGAAGCGCTTCACCGAGTTTTTCAGCCCGCTTTCCAGACCTTTCGCCAATCTGCGGGTGGCATCCAGGTGAGGGAAATGCTTCAATTGCAAGATCTCGTCGTCACACAGAATCATCGCGCGTTCGATGGCGTTCTCCAACTCCCGGACGTTTCCTTTCCACTCGTAGTTCATGAACGCTTCCATCACCTTCTTGTCCACCCCCTTGACCTGCTTGTTGAGCTGGGCGTTGTAAAGGCTGATGAAATACTCGGTCAGCTCCGCGATATCCTCGATGCGCTCGCGCAGCGGCGGGATGGTGATCCCCACGACATTGAGCCGATAATAGAGGTCTTCGCGAAAATTGCCCTTTTCCACCTCGTTGGCCAGAACCTTGTTGGTCGCCGCGATGATACGTACATCGATCACCTCCGGGTTGGTACTGCCCACGGGAAGAATCTCTTTTTGCTCGATGGCCCGCAGAAGTTTGACTTGCAGATTGAGCGGCACGCTCACGATTTCATCCAGAAAGATCGTTCCCCCGTGCGCCACCTTGAACAGACCTTCCTTGTCGCGCATCGCGCCGGTGAACGCGCCCTTGACATGGCCAAAGAGTTCGCTTTCGATGAGGTTTTCCGGTATTGCGGCACAATTGATGGGGACGAAGCGCTTGTCCGCCCGCGGGCTGCGCTTGTGGATAGCCCGGGCGATCAACTCCTTGCCGGTGCCGCTTTCGCCGGTGATCAACACCGTGGAGATCAGCGGCGCGACGCGATCCACCATCTCCATCACCTGGCGCAACGCCGCGCTGCTACCGATGATCTCGGAAGGGAAGCTATCGCGGCCCAGTTGGGCCTTCAAGTAGATATTCTCCTGGCGCAACGCCTGGCGTTCCAACGCCCGCTCCACCGTTCCCAACACCACCGCCTTCTTGAACGGCTTGGTGATGAAATCGTACGCGCCCTCCTTCATCGCTTCCACTGCCTTCTCGATGGTGCCGTAGCCCGTGAGCAGGATCACCTCGGTGTTCGAATGTTTTTTCTTCACCTCCCGCAGCAAAGAAAAGCCGTCGCCATCCGGCATCTTGAGGTCGGACAGGACCACATCCACAGCATGCCGCGCCAGGACCTTCAGCGCCTCGTTCCCGGATTTGGCGGTTTTCGTGAGATAACCCGCCTTCCCCAGCGCCTTCTCCAGCGAGGTTCTCACGCTGGCTTCGTCATCCACGATCAATACGGTCTTCGGGGTCACTTCTGGGCTCCAGGTCGTTTGAGATTCAGCGGCAATTCGATATCGAAGGTCGTCCCTTTGCCCACCTCGCTTTCGCAGTGAATCTGGCCGCCGTGTTCGTTGATGACCTGCTGCGACACGGCCAGGCCCAGCCCCGTACCGAAATCTTTGGTGGTGAAGAAAGGATCGAAGATGCGCTCTTTGTCCTCCTCGGGGATGCCCACACCGGTATCCGAAATACGCACATGAACGGCGTGGTCGCTCTGCGCGGTGGCGATGCGCAATTCACCCCCTTTGGGCATGGCTTCGTGCGCGTTGCGAATAAAATTCAGCAACACGCGCTTGAGCTGGGCCCGGTCGAACGCGACCTCGGGCAGGTCGTCGGAAGTCTCTACCGTCAACTTAACGCCTTTGTGCTGCAACTGGGCGGCCACCGAGGCGCTCACTTCCTGCAACAAGTCCTGTAATCGCCCCCGAACCGGTCGAGAATGGGGAAGACGGGAAAACTGCAAATACTCGTCGGTCAACGCGGTGACGCGGTCGATCTCGTGAATCATGGACTCCAGCAACACCCGGGCTTCCCTGGTGTTCGCGCACTGGTAGCCGTCCAACTCTTCGCCCAGCAACTCGGCATTGAGGCTGATGGAAGAGAGCGGGTTGCGGATTTCGTGCGCCACTTTGGCGGCCATCTTGCCGATGATCGCCAGCCGCTCCGCCTGGATGGTCTTGCTCCGCAGAGAGATCTCCTCGCTGATGTCACGAATGATGCCGGTGAAGTGCCTGTGCTCACCCACATGCACTTCGCTGAGGGCCAGGCGTACCGGGAAAACCGTTCCATCTTTGCGCTTCGCCTCGATCTCCCGGCCGATGCCGATAACCTTCCGTTCGCCGGTTTCGATATACTCTCTGATGTACCCGTCGTGTTCCTGGTTGTACGGAAACGGCATGAGCAGCGTGACGCTCTTACCGACGATCTCCTCGGCTTTGTAACCAAACATGCGTTCCGCTGCCGGATTGAATGATTCGATGATGCCATGTTCATCGATGGTGATGATGCCGTCCACCGCGGTCTCGAGGATTGCCCGCACACGCGCCTCGCTCTCCCGCAGGCGCTCCTCTGCGGCCTTGCGTTCGGTGATGTCGAGCCCGGAGCTGAGGGTGCCGGTTGGTTTGCCCTTGTCGTCTCGCAGCACGGTGTTGTGCCAGGAGACCATCCGCTCCTCGCCCGTCTTGGTTACAATGGGATTGTCGAAGTACTTGACCGCTTCAACCTCCCCGCGCATGATCTTGTCAAAAACGCCCCTGACTTGCCGGCGCACAGCAGCCGGCAAACAGGTCTCGAACCAGTCCTTTCCGATCAACTCCTTCTCGGCGTATCCCAGGATCTCGCACCCGCGTTTGTTGATCAGCGTGATGCGACCATGTGTGTCGAGGGCGACCAACATCACGGGTATGATGTCGAGAGATTGTCGGGTTAAGTCCTGGAGCAAGGTGCCTTCCCCTTCTGGTTTCCAGCCAAAAAATAAACATAATCGCCCACAAAAACAAGCACAAAACGCGGAACCCGAGAGCCACATGCACAGTCAGGAAATCGCGTTGGAAATCAGCCCCCCGTTTCCCGCCTTTCGCCCGCGAAGCAGCAAGAATCCATGAGAACTTTCGACCCCATAAGAATGTCACCTCGATCATTTTCTTGATTTAAACCGCGCGGAGGTATACCTTTAGAAGGAAATGTCTTCTAACTTGGAGAATTCACAAACTACGATTTGGGCAGCAAATTCGAAATGTCATCCGCATGCCGCCGTTGGGTGTTGTTTTCAAATGGATTCCCGCTTCCGCGGGAATGACAAGAAAAGGGGGATAACAAAGAAAAGAGCAGGAAGGACTGTGAATTATTCAGACGAGAGAAACGACGGAAGGGATGAGCAAAAGGCGGCAAAGACAAAGAAAACAGCAGCGACTGGGGAGGGCAAGAGACGTGAAAGACTACTACGTCTACATACTTGCCAGCAAAAAGAACGGTACTCTGTACATTGGTGTAACCAACAACCTTTTGAGAAGAGTCTACGAACATAAGAACAATTTGGTCCCGGGATTCACGTCGAAATACAACGTGCATCGACTTGTCTACTACGAGCAGACCAACGAAATCTACGCTGCGCTTACAAGGGAAAAGCAACTGAAGAAATGGCGGCGAAAGTGGAAGATAGAACTCATTGAAGAGCACAATCCCGAGTGGCGAGACCTGTATGAGGAGCTCATGGAACAGTAGCTGCACCGGTTTTCCGTTTCCCGCTTTCGGTGGGACCCCTCTATCTCGTTCCCGGGCAAAAAAGCGGGAACCCACCAAGAACCGAGCGCATGGATTCCCGCTTGCGCGGGAATGACGAAGAAAGAAGGCGGGAATGACAAAGCA
>CAYQOI010000024.1:0-15406 GCA_964419085.1 uncultured Cytophagia bacterium
CGAAAAAATCTTGGCTTTTTGGACCGCCCCGTGTTACGGCTCGGGTCCAAAACCAAGTCACGGATGAAATTCCAGGGTAATCGGCCTTGGTTTTTGAACACTTGCGGACACTGTTTTGCTCTTTTAACCGGACACTTATGAATCTTAGTTGCAATTGGCGAATAATTCAGGTTAGTTGGAATGATGTCACAATCTGAAACCAGGCTGCGAGAAGCCATCGCGGAGGTGGGACGCCGCATGTTCGCCCGCGGGTACGTGGCCGCCAACGACGGCAACATCAGCGTCCGCCTGGATGAGCGTCGCGTGCTGACGACCCCCACGGGGGTCTCCAAGGGGTTCATGCGGCCGGAAGAGATGGTGGTCGTGGACCTGGAAGGCAACCCCCTTTCCGAAGGCCGGCCCTCCAGCGAGCTGCCCATGCACCTCTTTGTCTACCGGGAGCGGCCGGACGTCCATGCGGTGGTGCACGCTCACCCGCCGTATGCCACCGGTTTCGCCACCGCGGGTCAGGCGCTGGACAAATGCGTGCTCGCTGAAGTGGTGGTCACCATCGGCTCCATTCCGCTGGCGGAATACGGCACGCCCTCCACGCAGGAGCTGCCCGAAACCTTGAAGCCGTACATTCACAGCTGTGAGGCATTTTTGATGGCCAACCACGGCGTGGTCACCGTGGGCAAAGATCTGATGGACGCGTACTTCAAGATGGAGCGGGTGGAGCACTACGCCCACATCGTCTTCATCGCCCGGGCCCTGGGCGGCGAGCAGGTCCTGCCCAAACAGCAGGTGGAGAAGCTGTTTGCGCTGCGAGATTTCTACGGCGCCAAATCGGTGAATCCCGGTTGCTATGCCTGTTTTGACGATTGCATCGGTGAGGTGTGTGTCAACCATGAAGTCAAGTTTTGTCCTGAGGAACCGGATCATTTCAACGAGATTGTGGAAAAGGTTCTGGCCGCGGTCAGGTAGCACGCATCGCATCGGCGCATGGAACACGTAGGCTGGCTCTCTATCCTCCCCCCGCTCCTCGCGATTCTGTTGGCCATCTGGACCAAGCAGGTGTTCATCTCCCTCTTCTTCGGCGTCTGGCTGGGCTGGACCGTTTTGTCTCACGGCAATCCCATCACAGGGCTTGGCGAGGCGCTGGAGTGCTGCATCCGCGTTTTCCGCGACGAAGGCAACACGAAAGTGATCGCGTTCAGCGCGATGGTGGGCGCGTTGATCGCGTACACGCAGCGCTCGGGCGGGGTCGACGGCTTCATTCGCTGGGTCTCGCAAAAGGGTTGGGTAAAAACCCGGCGCAGCGCCGGTCTGCTGGCGTGGCTCACCGGCGTGGTGATTTTCGTGGAATCCAACATCACCTGCCTGGTCACCGGCGCCGTCTCCAGGCCGATTTTCGACCGCCTGCGCATTTCGCGCGAAAAGCTGGCCTACATCTGCGACTCCACCTCCGCGCCGGTCTGCATTCTGATTCCGCTAAACGGATGGGGCGCGTACGTCATCGGGCTGCTGGCGGCACAGCACGTCGACGCGCCTTTTTTCACCCTGCTCCGCTCTCTGCCTTTCAACCTCTACGCTATCTTCGCGGTAACCACGGTACTCCTGGTCGTTTTGACCGAAAGAGATTTCGGCCCCATGGCGCGAGCAGAGGAGCGGGCGAGAAAGGAGGGCAAGGTTTTGCGCGACGGCGCGGAACCGTTGGTGGCCACCGAAGTGCTGGCCATCGCGTCAAAGGAAGAAACTCTGCCACGGGCACACAACATGATCTTGCCCATCGGCGTCATGGTCGCGATGATGCCGGTGGGCCTTTTCATCACCGGAAACGGCGACATCATGCAGGGTTCCGGATCCACCTCCGTTTTCTGGGCTGTGCTGGCCGCGATCACGGTGGCCGCGGTGAGCTATCGCATCCAAAACATCATGAATCTGCGGGAACTGGTTGACCTGTTCTTCACGGGCGTCGGCGGACTGATGCCGTTGGCGCTGCTCATGATGTTCGCCTTCGCCATCGGCGACACCTGCAAGGCCTTGGGCACGGGCCCCTACGTCGCCAACTTGGCGAGGGCAAACCTGCCGGTTCAGTTGGTGCCGGCGGTGCTTTTTCTGACCTCGGGGTTCATCTCCTTTTCCACCGGCACGTCCTGGGGCACCTTCGCCATCATGCTTCCCATCGGCATTCCCATGGCAAATCTGATGGGGGCCGAGCTCCACATCGCGCTGGGGGCGATGCTGAGCGGCGGCATCTTCGGCGACCACTGTTCCCCCATCTCCGACACCACGATCATCGCCTCCATGGCTTCCGCCTCTGACCACATCGACCATGTGCGCACACAGTTGCCTTACGCGTTTGTGGCCGCGGCCGCGGCGCTCGGCCTCTACCTGCTGATGGGCCTGATCTGAGAGGGGCGCAGCAGACCTGCCCGTCTGTGCAACACAACCATCTGAAAGGTTTGAAACCTTTCAAAGGGTGAGAGAAAGCGTATGAAAAGCGAGGGTTGCTTTCACCAAAGGAACGGTGTCTTCTTGTTTGAAATGAGGGGTTGAGAGAAGCAGTGCGCGCTCGCCAATTGGGTATTTGCGCTCGATTACTGCGAGATCATTTGTCACTCAGGAGGAGTCTCGTCTGCGGTTTTGGTCGTTGTTTGCCAAAAAGATCCTTCCCGAATGAGAGGCAATTTGTGAACGATTCAGATTAACCGAAGATTCCCTTCAGCACGTAAAAGAACAGAATCGCCATGCCAGCGCCGGCAGGTAGGGTGACCAACCAGGAGATGATGATGTCGCGCACCGTCCCCAGATTCAGGGCGCCGATTCCGCGGGCCAGCCCGACCCCCAGCACTGCACCCACGAGCGTGTGGGTGGTGGAAACCGGAAGGCTCAACTTGGACGCGACCACAATGGTCGTGGCCGCCCCGAATTCTGCCGAGAAGCCACGCGAAGGGGTCAACTCCGTGATCCGTTTCCCCACGGTCTCGATGACGCGCCAGCCCCACGTCGCCAGACCGAAACAAATGCCCAGACCTCCCATGGCCAGCACCCACACAGGCACGGGCGCCTTCAACTCCACGATGCCCTTTCTCAGCACCGCCAGCACCGCCGACAGCGGGCCGATGGCATTGGCTACGTCGTTGGCACCGTGGGCAAACGCCACAAAACTGGCGCTCAAGATCTGCAGATAGACAAAGATCCGCTCCACCGCCTTGTGATCGGCGCTGCCCAGCTCCACTTCAGTTCCCTTCTTGACGTTCTCGGTCAGCGTGCCTACGGTATCCAGAAGACGGGTGACTTCGTACTGCATCTCGCCCACGGCCGCCGCCTGTGCTCGCTGCAGGTGCTTCACCGCCTTTTCCAGGCCGTGGACCACCGGGGCAGGCTGCATCTGCCGGATGCGTTCCGGACTCGGCTCGACATGAATTCTGGCCACCAGAAAATGGCTGGTTAAGGCGCCCACCAGTCCAACGCTGCAAGCGACCTCAAGCGCGTGCCCGAAAGAGAGGTCGAGGTGCAGGTTCTTCAAACCTTTGAACACCATGACCAGGGTCAGAATTGAGAAAACCACAAACACCAGCACCGGCGTGATCTGCTTCGCGGCTTTAACCGGATCCAGAGCATAGAAGATCTTCTTGCGCAACATGCTGAAGATCAGGAAGGAGATGGCGCCACTCAACAGCGGCGACACGACCCAGCTGGCCACAATGGTTGTCACCTTGTCCCAGTGAATCGCCTGCATTCCGCCGTAAACGATGCCAAAACCGATGATGGACCCGACAATCGAATGGGTCGTGGAAACCGGCCAGCCATAGTAGGAAGCCAATTGCAGCCAGGCTGCAGCGGCCAGCAGCGCGGCTAACATTCCGTAAACGAACAACAGGGGGGAACCGGTAAAAACGTCGAGGTTGACGATCCCTTTTCTGACCGTCTCTGAAACATGGGAGCCGACGAACAATGCACCGGAGAATTCGAGGAGCGCGGCGAGAATAACGGCTCGCTTGAGCGTCAGGGCGCCAGATCCCACCGACGTGCCCATCGCATTGGCCACGTCGTTTGCCCCAATGCTCCAAGCCATGTAGAAGCCGAAAAGCAGTGCCAAGCCAAGCAAAACCGTTTCGGTGCTCATCTATCCTCTCAGCTTCGCAACCTTGGCTATCTGACGTCTAACATCATACGCACCTGATTCCCTAAATTCTCTGACAGGTCGGAAATATCGCCTACCATTTCCAGCACCCGCAACCAGAGATAAAATGAACTGAGTGACAGCTCGCTGTCTATGCGCAGCAGCTTTTGCAAAAGCGTCCGCTGGATCAAGTCGGCCTCATGTTCCTTGAATGCGACCTCCTCCACCATCTTCGTGACTTTTGCGGCTTCGACGCCACCAAACGAGGATTCCAAAAGCTCATCCATCTGCTGGATAATCCGTCTGGCCACCTCGAAGGCTTCCAGGTTCTTGGCAAGAAACGCCTCAAAGTCCTCTTTGATCAGGTCGGGCATGCTCAACTTCTGCATGGCCAGCAGCGCGCCGACGTCCTCTGCCCGATCCGCGATGCTGTCCTGCAACGCGAGAATACGCAGGACATCTCTCTTTTCCACGGGCAAAAACAGACTCTTGGGCAAGTTGTTGCGAATGTCGTTCTTGGCGAGATCGGCCGCGTGTTCCAACTCGGAGACCTCGTTGGCGAGTTTCTCGATTTCCGCCTGGTCACCTTTTTCCACCGCATCGAAATACTTGCTGACCCGCTCCACACATTCAGCGACTTTGTTCATGTGGAGTTGCAGCCTTGGAAAAGGCGACCGACCGAAGAGTTTGGCTATCGTGGCTCGCATCCCGTTGACATTCTGGTATTAACTTGCAACGAATCACATTTGAGAAAGACCTGAATTCCCTCACGTCCAGGACGACGGAAAATAAGAATCCACAATCTCAAAGTCAACCAGTATCTTACAAAATTTTAATCTTGGAACCCCGGGGACAACGCCACGGCAGCGCAGCGAATCGGCATGGTGCGACTACTTCAATTCTGCTAATGCATCTTCGACCGTATCGAAGATTTCGAAGATCTGATTGAGGTTGGTCATTTGGAGAAGACTCTGGACCGGTGCTTGAATACTGGCAAGGAGTAGATTGCCGTCCTTTTTCTTCGCGGAGGACAGAGACGCGATGAGCTCTCCCAGTCCGGTACTGTCGATCCAGCTTACCTTGGATAGATCCAGAACGAACTTGTTGACGTTCTTATTCAGGAACTCGTGGACCTTGTCCTGAATAACTCCCTTTCCTTCAATTCCTGACAACTTTCCTTCGATCTTGCAAATCACCACGTCGCCGACGGTCTTGTCGATTATCTTGAGCATGATCCTTTCATTCCTCTCTGCTTGAAGTTAAGTCCCCTACAACAATTGGGCATCAGCTAGATGTTGTTTGACCTGAACGATGCTTTCCTGAGCCAACGGGAGAAGCGGTCTTCTTGGCGCACCACCATAATAACCAGACAAATCCATGGCAGCCTTTATTCCAGGAATACCCAGCCTCCCGATGATGAACTGTGCCGCCTTTCGAACCTGCAAAAATCGACGCAGAGCCTCCTTTTGTGACCCCTGCGAAAACGCACGATAGATTTCGAGGCACGCCTCGCCGGCAAAATTGGCCAGCGCCAGGACGGCTCCCTGCGCCCCCAGCACCAGACCGGGATAAAAAAACGCAGCGTTTCCGACGAGCACGCCGAATCCATCAGAGGAGAGCTCTGAGATTTCGGTCAACTTCGAAAAATCGTTAGTGCTCTCTTTTATTCCCACAATTTTGGGGTGAACACGAAGCTGCTTCACCACTGCCGCCGATACATCCACGCCTGTAAACTTCGGCACGTTATATACGATCACGGGTAGCGGAGAAGTTTCCGCGACGTGCAAAAAGTGCTCCGACAGAACACGGTCCAACAGGGGGCCTTTGTAGTAGTGCGGCGTAATCACGAGCACCGCGTCGGCCCCGCGCTCGGCCGTCTTCTGGATGAGCACCTCTGTCTCAGCCGTGGACTCGCAGCCTGCCCCCACGATAAGCTTCCGGTCCGCGGGAATGTTTTCCCGAGCGATGCGGACCAACTCCAGCTTCTCTCCTGGCGAGAGATAGACGTTCTCGCCGGTTGAGCCCAGAACCACATAGCCTGCCAGCTCGAGACGATTCCATTTCTCGAGATTCTCAGCCAGCTTTGTAAACGAAATCCGTTCATCTACAAACGGCGTGGTAATGGGACAATAAAGGCCCTGAAGGCTCATCAAGAGAATTCAGTCAAACTGGCTAGAATTAACAAAACAAAATCAAAAGGCAGGGTGCGCGGCCAGCGCACAACTCCACGCAATATACAAGTTTCTGGCAAAGAAAACAAGTGAAATCTATGCCTATTCCCATTTGCTCAGGTTGACGCATTCGGGGGAATCCATCTGCGGGTAGCCTTTCAACGTCATCCGCAGATCGTTTTGCACCACGGTAAAGCCGCTGGCGGACAGGAATTCGTACGCGGCCTGGTAGCGGGTCGGCACGCGCAAATAAAGCCCGGGCAAATGCTCTTCCCGCGCCCACTGCTGCAATGCTTCGAGCACCAAATCCAGATCCGACACGGGACGCTCAGGGAGAAGCTGGAGAACGTTCACCTTCAGAAATTTGCGTTCCTCCTGCTCCGAATAGGTCTCGGTGTGCGCCAGGACAAACGCTACCGGCCGGTCCGACACAGAAACGACCGCGGCATCCCCAAATCCAAACCTCCGGGCGAGCTCGATTTCTCGGGTGTAATCGAGGCCCGGTTCCAGGCGGTCGGCGACTTCACGCCACTGCGCCACGCAGCGCTCTCGCCGATCCTCGCCCATTTCGCCAAAACGCAAGAGACTGAACTCGCCAGGTGGTCGCGAACGTGACGGTTTGTCAACCTTGCGCACCAGGTCGAGGGTAAGCTTCTCCGGCGTAAAGTCCAGCCGGGAATAGAAGCCGATGTTCCGGCTTGAAGCCGCGGCCATCTCCAATCCGATGGTGGTCGCGCCGCGCTCCTGCAAGTAGGCCACCGACGCCCGCACGATCTGCTTGCCGTATCCTTTGTCCTCGTGTGCCGGCAGCACACTCAGCGGGCCCAACCAGCCGATTCGTCCCCACAAACGCGTAAAGCCATACGCCAAAATCCGGCCGCGTTTTTCCAGCACAAATGACCCATCGGGATTTGCGTCCAGGTACATCTCCAGGAACGTTCTTTTGCACACCGGCACGTGCCCGGAGCGGTACCCTTGCTGAATTCGAGCGTGGTTGAATGATTTGGACAGAATAAGATTGACTTGCTCGAGGTCGGCCTTTTGCATGCTGCGAAGTTCAGCCAAAGCCTGTCACCACCTTTGCCCGGCTCGCCGCGCGGCAAACCGTGGCTTAGAATTCGTCTGCGATTTCGTTGAGAATCGCGAGCCCTCTCTTGAGCTTTTCGTCGTCCACGGCAAACGAAAGGCGGAAATGGGTGTTCCGCTCCGAAAAGACTTCTCCCGGGATGATGAACACTTTGCGTTCGATGGCTCGCTCCACGAACCGGCCGGCGTCCCCGCCCGGTGCCTCAGGAAAGACGAAGAAGGCCCCACCCGGCAGCGAGAGATTGAACCGTTCTTTCAACGCCTCACATACCAGGTCGCGGCGCTGGTGGTAGGTGGAAATGGTCGGGCGCATGTCAAAATCCAGTGCGGCAACCGCGGCCTTCTGCGCGATGGAATTGGCGCAGACATAGGAATACTGCTGGAAGGTAGCCATGGCATCGATCAAGTGACGCGGGCCGGAGACGTACCCGAGACGCCAGCCCGTCATGCCCGCGCTCTTGGAAAAACCGTTGATCACCAGCGCATCCGGCGCCACTTGACCGAGGCTCACAAACGCTGCGTCGCGGTAGACAAATCTGCTGTAGATCTCGTCAGAAATGAGCTGCAGGCCGTACCGCTCCGCGATCTCGGCGACCATGCGCAACTCGTCTTCACTGTACACCGCGCCGGTGGGATTGTTCGGGTGATTGATCACCAGTGCCCGAGTCCGCTCAGTGATGAGCGGCAGGATCGCCTCTTCACGCAGGTGAAAATCCGGATACGTATTCACAAACTTCGGCGTCCCCCCGCACATGATCACCACGTTGGCATAGGCCACAAAGTAGGGATCGGTGATCAAGACCTCGTCGCCAGGGCCCACGACGGCCAGGATGGACAGGTAGTACGCGCCGGTGGCACCCGCCGTGATCAGCACATCCTCGAAATTAATTTTGCGCAACCGCAGCTCTTGCTGCAGCCTTTCCCGCAGTTCCGGGATACCCCGCGTCGAGACGTAGCCGTTAAATCCTTGCTTTATCCAACGAATCCCTTCCTCCTTGATGGGCTCGGGAATATCGAAGTCGGGCTCCCCGATGGACAGATCGATGCCGTCGGGATTGGCGCAGGCGATGTCGAAAATCTTGCGAATGCCAGAGGGACGAATCCGTTCCACTCGTTCTGATAGCTGTTTGCTCTTTGCCAAAAACTCTGCCTACCGGTTCTTTTCTCTTCTCAAAGATGTGATGTCTGGTTTCACACCAATTTAACATTTTGGCGGCCATTTTCAAGGGAATTGTCACTTGACGCAGCCGTCGTGTGCGCTCCGAGTAGAGACATAAATGGTCGCTAATGGATTTTGGGAGTCTGCGTTAAGCCGGGAGATCTAAACAACCTCATAAACCGCAACCGGGACGATAGGAAGCTCGCACCGCCCCGAGAAAAAGCGACGTCAGTTCTGCCTCACCTCGAACTCGCCGCCCGTCCTGCGAACAGGATAGTTGAGATAATCTTCCGCGGGTTCGCGGATGGCGCCGAGACTATCCAGAAGACCAGCCGGCAGAGGCTCATGGTCGATCAGCATGTGCGGAATCACTTCATATTCTCCGGGAGGAAGCACACCCTGCACCGTGCTGATGGGCATGTTCAAGACACGTCCGGCCTGACCGACAAGAAAGCTATTCTTGCGCGGGTCGCCCTTTTCGATGCTAAACGGAAAGAGCTGACCGGTGTCCCGTTTTCTGAGCAGAATGGTGCCGAACGGCGACAGCGGCATGGAGGTGGGAAAGACGACAGTAGATGAATCGTCTGGGGGTGTCTGCAGATGAATGTCCACCTGAATCGGCCCCGCGAAATCTGTAGAAATAAACGGCGGCGTCACCACCGTGTTGATGTCTAGAATCTTCTCCAGCTTCTTGGGCATGGCGAGCTCACCGTTTTTGTCGATATCCCCCACCCCGTACACGAACTCGCCGTTACGCACGGTCAATTTGGTTAAACCCAGAGAGTAGTTCGCCAGGTAGTAGTACAGGTTGAACACACCCGTCAGGCCTTCAGGCTGGCCTTGCGCGGCGGGAGGGGGCAAGGTGATCACAAAATGTCCCTTCTCATCGGTCCGCGTCGACAGGTTCAAGTCCTGTAGCCAGACGTAAACGCCCTCGGCCCTGAAACTGTCGCTGAGCACGACCGTCCCGCCGACCTGGAGGTTGCGCGGCTGGATATCTCCTCCTAAAGGACTGTCGGTGCAGCTCGATGCGTTTAGCAGCAACCCCACACACAGCAACGTACCCATGATCATACGAAAACAAACCATCACCTTTCTCCACAATCTAAATCGCCAGCGGACGGGTCAGTACTGCGCACCGATGGTCAAATAGAAGCGGCGGTCGCGAATAGCCAGTCCCACGAGCTGGGTGTCGTCGTCTTTGAGCAAATTGCGGCCGCTGGCGTTGGCGAAGAGCTTGAAGCGACCGATTTCGAACGACTTGCTCAGGTGGACGTCGAGATTGATGTACTGGGGCAGCGTGACCTGCGCAAAAACGTTGTTCGGCTGACGCAGCAAGGCCGTCTGCTCCCCTTCTCTAAACCAGAAAATCTGAAACGAATAGCCCGCGTGGTCCACCAGGAGGCTCACCGTCTGTTTATGATTGGATTTGAACGGAAACGCGGTCTTGTCCGAGATAAAATAGCGAGACAAGCCCACCTCAAACGTCACCTTTTTGCGCAGCAGAAAAATGCTCGACTTGGATTCCACGCCGGAGATCCGAACGTCCTGCGCATTGTCGTAAAACACGATGGAAAGACCCGGCGTGGTGAATTCGCGGAATTTGTTGTCGTAGTAGGTCTGAAAGAACGTCCCGGAAACCCGAAATCCGTAGATGGAAGACGCGTTGCGGATGTCGCGAGAAACCGAGGCGCCCAGTTCGAAGCTGTTGCTCTTCTCGCGGTCCAGATTGGGCTTCGTCGCCAGGCCGGTGAAAATCTGCGGTGAGCTCACCTGCTGAAACAGCGTGGGAAACTTGACGTTGTTTCCCAGGGTCAGAAACGCGTTGAACGCCAGGTCCTTGCGGTAGCCATCCAGACTCACGCCCAGTTTGAACACCGTATCCTGCCAATCCTTGTTGCCGAAAAGCCCTATGGGGTTGCCGTTCCGGTCCACCGGCGTGTCGCCGTACAGGATGGTGTTGCTCTGATCATCGCTCACCCGATCGTGACGCAGACTGGTCTCGATGTTGAAGCTTTGGAAAAAGTCCGAACCCGTCTCCCCGTGGTATTTGACAATGGACACAAAGCCATGATGTCGGCGGCTGAAGTCTGCACTTTTCAGACCCACTCCCCGAACGCGTCGCAAATCCTGGTCGTTCAGGAAGTTGAGCTCCGCGTCTTGAAACTGGTACCCAAGCAGCCAATCCACGCCCCGAAACCGCATCTGCTTCTGGAGACCCACATGAAGCGAGCGGTCTTCGATCCGGCGGTCCAGAAACTGCCGATTCAGTGAAAAGAGCTGGGACTCATCGAGCTTGCGATAGGACACCGACAGGTCAATATTCCTCACCGCAAAAACGTCGCCGCTGTATTTGGCCGAAAAGAGCTTGTTGTCGTTGTCCAGCCGTTCGTTATCCCGCTCGTTTTTGAAATTCAGAGACGTATCGAACCACATCGCGGTCACGGCGCTGCCGTGGTGGCCGGCGTGCGGGCGGGAGAGCTGCACCTTGACCGTGCCGGTTTGGTGCCGTGCATCGTTGCGCAACAGGCTCTGGTCATCTACGAATGTGCGCCGCAGCGCCCCTCGTTTGTAACTGTAGGCCGCTTGCACACGGTCGAATTTCTTGTACAGATGCAAGCCCCAGTTGCCCGACCGGTAAGTCCCGAGCCGCTGCTGAAAGCGAATGTTGTAATTCTGTTCTACCTTCGGTACGATGTTGATCACGCCCGAAAATGCCTCCGGCCCGTAGAGTGCGGTGTTGCTGCCTTTAATAATCTCGAAGCGCTCGATATCCTCGAGGTCGATCAGGGAAAGATCAAAAACGTTGTCGTAGGCGTTGTTCATCTTGACGCCGTTGTACATCACGACGACATCGTCCGCGTTTCCCCCGCGAATCGCCACGGTTTTCTTGCCGCTGATGCTTTCGTCGATTTGAATGCTGTGGTCCACGCGCAGCAAATCGCCGGCATCGGTGTAGCCGCGAATCTCGAAGTTTCTGGCGTCGATGGTGGAGACCGTCTGCGGCAGGTCTCGCTCGATTTCCATCCTCTCGCTCTCCTCCTGGATCTCGACGCTTTGCAGCGGGATCACTCGAGGCTGAAGATAGATTTCGCGCAACGACTGCAGCGAATCGGCGGGGATCGCAAGGCGCTCATAGCCGATATGCCTGAAAACCACCACCATGCCCGGGACCACAGCGGGCACGCGCAACAGAAAACGACCACTTGGGTCTGTGCTGGTGCCCATCTGGGTTCCCTTGACCAGCACGTTCACCCCGCTGATTTCACGATACGTGTTTTTGTCGCGCACCGATCCTGAGAGGACTTCCTGCTGCGCGTACAGCGATGCGAACGAAAGGAGCAACGAAAGAAGGAACACACAACATGCGGATTCTCTGGAGGGCATCATACACCTCGGGGTAGTAAGGAAAGGTTCAGAAACTTATGAAGGACGACAACGCACCCTCATCCACGATAGAGTACAACGCGGGCAAAAGAATATTCCGACTTGCCGGCCGCACAAAGCGGGGCAGGGGTTATTTCAGCAGCAGGAGCTTCCGGCTCGCGCGGAATTGCCCGGCGCGAAGTCGATAGATGTACAGACCGCTGGCCAAATCCGCGGCATCCCAGGTCACTTCATGCTCCCCGGCGGTGACTTTTCCTTTCACCAGGGTCGCGACTTCCCTGCCGGTGACGTCGTAGACCTTGAGCGAGACGTCGGGAGAGCCACTGACGCGGTACCGAATTGTGGTCGCGGGATTAAACGGATTCGGAAAATTCTGATCCAGGAAAAATGCGTTGGGCACGCTCGGGTCGCGCACCGCAACCTCCGTCACTACATCTCCGAAAAACACAAAAATCTCGCCCGGGCCTGCAGCATCCTCCGCGGCCATGATCACCTCGTCGAGACCGTCGTCGTTCAGATCGCCCGCGGCCACCGCATTGCCCAGGTGGTCACCTGCAGCGCCACCCAATGCCAGAATCTCCAGGTCATCGGTGGTGCGCTCCAACGTCGCGTCCGGGAAGGGCTGGCCGAAGGAGACCACGACTTCGCCGGCATCGGCGCGGCCGGAGGGTGTGGAAAACGGCGCCCCCATGATGAGATCCGCCCGCTGGTCACCGTCCACATGGCCCACAGCCAGGGCGCTCCCCAACGTGTTGACTTCGCCGGCCCCGACGAGCGTGACCTTTGCCGCAGAATTGGAGAGATCCAGCTGCTTCGGCCACACCGCTTGACTCGGGAAGAGATAGACTTTCCCCACATCCGAGGAATTCCCGGGATCGGCTCGTCTCGCCCCAACGGCTATATCCTGTTGGCCGTCACCGTCGAAATCTCCGGTGGCCACTGCAATGCCGAAATGGTCCTGCTCACTCTCCCCGGAGATGGTTACATCCGCAGGGGTCTGGGCCAAATCGTATTCGCTGCTCAGGCTATCGCTGCCGAAAATCACGTAGGTTTGACCGGCATCGACCCCGATGCTCGTGTTTGCCTTGAAGTCCCCGATCACGAGGTCGTCGCGGCCGTCCCGATTGACGTCCGCGCAGGCCACCGAATTGCCGAGAAACTGCGTGGTCGCTGCGCCCACAACCACAAAGTCCGCCGCCGTATCCGGCAGCGAGATAACCTTCGGCCACTGGCTTCGCCCGGCGATCACGTACACCTTGCCCGCGTTGGCTCGTCCCTGGGCATCGGCAAACGGCACACCGATGACCAGGTCAAGCGCACCATCGTTGTTGAAATCGCCCCGTGCCAGGGCTTGGCCAAAACCGTCAACGGCAGCCTCCCCTTCGATACGCACATCCGCGTCCAACACGGTCATCAGACTTGCAAAGGTTGTGCGACCGAAAAAAATGGAAACCGTTCCGGTCTGGTCGCCCTGAGCAGTAAATGCACCGGGTTCGCTCACGATAAGATCATCAATTTGGTCGCCGTTCAAATCCGCGGCCAGCACCGCGCTTCCCAGTCCGGAATGAAGCTGGCTCCCCACGACTTCCAGGTCGGGAGCATCGACAGCCAGGTCTTTTGTGCCGGCAAGCGAAGAGGATCCGAAGAAAACAAAGACTCTGCCTTCCAGGGGCCGTGAATTTTCATCTTCTCCGGGTGTGCCGATGATGAGGTCGTCGATGCCATCCCCGTTGATATCCCCGACCGCCAGGGCGTGGCCGGTTTTGTTGATGCTTGCACGACCGGTCACCTTGAAGTCGGGAGCCTTCACACTCAGATCGATGACCGTTTGAGCATGCAGCATCGCGGTCACTGCGCTCATGCAGAGAAACAGAGCACTCAACCAGAAAGCCCTCCTTCTCATCGTCACACCTCCTCTCAGCTCAATTCGTTATTGGCGGATAGGTTGCGCTTGCGCACGAAGGCGCCAGTTCTCGTTTTTGGGTTCGCCGGTGACATCGGAGTGCACCAGAACGTATTCCCCAAACCCGAAGTCGTCTATGAAGACGAACTCGGAGCCCCCCTCAAGGTCATTGTAGTTCCAGATCTCGTAAGGCTTAGACCCGGCGGTGCTGGGGAAGCGATCGATATAGTCCGGACGACCATAAACCAGGTAAACTCGGCCCCGATCTGTTCGCCAGCCCTCCTTGCCCATCCGGCGAAAATGTTTGTTTGCGTACTCGATGCGAGCCAGATACTCCTGACGATTCTCGTTTACCGGCGTAGTGGGATCGGGATCTTTGGCTTTCCAGAAATCGAACAAAAACCGCCGTTTGGCATCCAGGGTCTTCAAGCTCTGAAAGAATTCCTTCCCTTCGGTGTTGATGAGATACTGGAGGTAGTCGAACTCTTGTTGCAACTCCTTCTCATCCATGCTGGCAAATTCGCTTGCGGCAAAAGCCTCGGTCCAGTCGACGCCGCCCTGGGACGCTACAGGTGCCGTCCCTCCGTTGAACACATAGATTTTCTTCATCCCGGTGCGCACCGGCGTCCCATCCGCCTCGCCGATGGCGAAATTGAAATTGTAAATGCCCGTGGGAAGCGTGGAAACATTCAACGTCCCAACCTCTACACTGGCGTCGACGCGCTTGGCCTTGATGCGTTTGACCGCGGGAAGTTCCTGAAGGTTGCGATTCTCATCGTCGGACAGCCAGTAACGTGTGGTGTATTTGTCCCCCTGGATGCCTGAAAGCAGGTTGTAGGCTTCCACATAAAAGAAAAGCATGGGCCGATTCTCGCCATAAACGTTTCCCGGGTTGGGGATAACCTCCAATTTGCTCTTGGTAAAATTCGATTTGGCGTCCGCGGGTGCCCGCTTGATGTTCGCAGCGAGCTCGATATCGCTGATCTCCACCTGCTTTTCCGCAAAACTCGGAATATGGACATCCACCACCGCGCTGTCCTGACTGCTCAGATTGTTGGCATCGGTGACATAGAATGACAAGCGGTAGTCGCCCGGCTCCACGGGATAGCGCACCATGTCCACCACCCGCGCTGTTTGCGAAGAGGAGTCGGACATGTCCACCTGCATGCGCCAGATGTCGTTTAAGACCACCGCCTGGTCGCGTTTCATGCCCACCGAGACCACCGCCTCACATACTTCCTTGTCGTTTTTGGAAACCGGCACCAAACCTTCGCGCTCGAAACCGTAGTAGATCTCGATGTAGGGGCCGGAATGACGACTATAGAAGACGGCGTAATCGAGGTTCAGCCCGATTCCGTTGGCAGCGATCGTCGTGCCAACCCCTGCCAGCGAAACCAGCAAAGCTGACAGCCCGATCTTCCAAAACGTCGTTTTTGGATTATTCTTGCACATCGTACTTCTCCTCTTTGCATTCAAGGGGCAAGATGATTGAAACGGTGTACTTAAATTAAGGAAATAAAATTGATTTTTCCAAGGCCTAATTTAAGTACCACTCCAAAACAATTTTAATCCTTTACTTCAATAAAATCAAC
>CAYQOI010000025.1:0-3237 GCA_964419085.1 uncultured Cytophagia bacterium
AGTCACAGTTGAGTTGAAATTCCGGGTGCAATCGGCCTTGGTTTTTAAACACTTGTGGACACTGTTTTGCTCTTTTAACCGGACACGACTGATTTTACTTGTTTAAAAACAATCAGTCATCTTGTCATTCCGGTTTTTTCGCAATTCAGCGCAGCGGAATTGCGAAAAATACCGGAATCTCTTCGCACGTAATGAATGGTGGAATGACATCACAAAAGGTTCAAATATCAGTCTTAATTTGTGAATGATTCATACTAAGCGGCTGAAATGAAAAAGACGTTGATCCTCTGAAAAGGGGTCAACGTCTTTTTTGCTATCCGGGGAAGCCTGCCAGCCCTTTGGCCCACACCGGGATTAGAAGTCGTGCATCTTGAAGCCTGCCTCTCGCTTGAGCTTTTCTATCTGACGCTTGACTACCTTGCCTCGTTTCGCGTCTGCAATCGCGAGTTTGACGATTTTTGGCTCTCGTTTGTCCGTAGTCCGTTCCAGAACCTTGATGATGTGGTAGCCGGCATCGGTTTTGATGACATCGCTGATTTGCCCGATGGGCAAGGAGAAGGCAGCCTCATCCAGCTCTTTCATCATCTTCCCCTTAAGCATGTTCTTATACAGACCGCCCTTTTTGTTGGAGCTGACATCTTCGCTGTACTTTTCCGCCAGCTTGGCAAAATCGGCGCCATTCTTTGCCTTCTTGAGAATCCTGGCCATCTTCTTCTGGATTTCTTTGATTTCTTCGTCGGTCTTGTTCATCCCCTTCATAAAAATGTGGCGAAGCGTCACCGTGTTGGTGTCGCGATACGCGGAGTCCAGATCCGCGTCGGTGACCTGCAGTTCGTCTTTCAACGTCACGTCGAAATAGCGTTGCATCAGGGCGGCATCGATGACGTTTTGTTTGATGGTCTCCACATCCACGCCTCGGTTGTGCAACGCCTCGATGAAGCCTTCCTCGCCACCCGATTTGGAATAGGCATCCTGCAACGCGCTGTCTTTCTCGGCCTGGGTAAGTGAGATGCCGGCTTGTCGGGCCGCATCCAAGACCAGAAAGCGCACGGCCATGTCCTCGACCGTTTGCGCCACGTAATTGTGTAAAAGGTCCTGTTTCAAGGTTTTGAGATTCTCAGCGCTGTTGCCCAGGTTGAGCCGTATGGTCTGTATGACCTGGCCGCTGGTGATCTTGAATTTCTTGGTGGAAACGAGCACGCGGTTTTCATCCGGATCCATTGAAGGCAGCGTGCTTGCCAACTCTTTGGCCAATTGGTAAGCAGGCGTCCCGCGGTGCAGTTTATACGTTTTTTCTTTTCGGCAACTGAATAAAAATAGCAGCAAAGGAATGAAAAAATAGATTGAAAGTCGTCTCATGAACCTCTCCCGTTTGATTGCATAGGAAGCTAACTCAGCTATGTTTTACTCCAAAATTTACAAAAGTTTCCCGAGAATTCAAAAGCATCTATTTTTTGCTTTAAAATTAACCGCGTTTTGCTATATTGTATCGTAACCTGGCGGGTGAGGTGAAAATCGCTGCCTTCCTCGAGTCATTCATCCTTAAACGGAGGAGGTCCACCCGGTTATGAAAGCCTCAGACCTATTTGTCCGGGCCCTGGAGGCCGAAGGCGTTGAATACATCTTCGGCATCCCCGGGGAAGAAAACCTGGACTTGATTAATTCGCTGAAGGATTCTTCCATCAAGCTTATCGTCACGCGGCACGAGCAGGCCGCAGGCTTGATGGCCGCCACCTACGGCCGGCTGACCGGCAAGGCGGGCGTGTGCCTTTCCACGCTGGGGCCAGGGGCAACCAATTTGGTGACCGCCGCAGCCTACGCGCAATTAGGTGCCATGCCCATGTTGATGATCACCGGCCAGAAGCCCATCAAAACCAGCAAGCAAGGCCATTTTCAGATTGTGGACATCGTCGATATGATGCGTCCGCTCACCAAGTTTACCCACCAGATCGTCAGCGGGGACAACATTCCCTCGCGCGTGCGTGAGGCCTTCCGCATCGCCGAAGAAGAACGGCCCGGTGCGGTGCACCTGGAACTCCCCGAGGATGTCGCGGCCGAGGGGACGGACGCGCAGGTCATCCCCAAAAGCTACGCCCGACGGCCGTGCGCCGAGGAGAAGGCCATTCGGCGGGCGGTGGAGATGATAGAACAAGCCAAACGTCCCCTGGTCCTCATCGGTGCCGGCGCCAACCGGAAACTGACCTCGAGAATGCTGCGCCGTTTTATCGACAAGACCGGCATCCCGTTTTTCAGCACGCAGATGGGCAAAGGCGTGCTCGACGAGCGGGACCCCCTTTTTCTTGGAAACGCGGCCCTTTCGGATCACGACTTTTTGCATCGCGCGGTGCGCAAGGCCGACCTGATCATCAACGTCGGGCATGATGTGGTGGAAAAGCCGCCTTTTTTTATGCGCCGGGGTGGTTTTAAAGTGATTCACGTCAATTTTTCGTCCGCGGTGGTGGACCCGGTGTACTTCCCGCAGGTTGAGGTGATCGGCGACATCGCGAACAGCATCTGGCAGATCTGCGAGAACATTCGGGTTATGGATTCGTGGGATTTTTCCTATTTCATGAAGGTCCGTGAGCACGTGGAGGCCCATCTGCTGGAGGGCGTGGACGACGACCGCTTTCCCGTCTACCCGCAGCGGTTGGTCGCGGATGTGCGCAAAGTGATGCCTTCCGACGGGATCATCACCTTGGACAACGGCATGTACAAGATCTGGTTTGCCAGAAACTACAAGGCGCATCAGCCCAATACCGTGCTGCTGGACAACGCGCTCGCCACCATGGGCGCGGGATTGCCTTCGGCCATCGCAGCGCGCCTGGTTTTTCCCGAGCGCCGCGTGATGGCCATCTGCGGCGACGGCGGCTTCATGATGAATTCCCAGGAACTTGAGACCGCGGTGCGGCTCAACGTGAATCTGGTCGTGCTGGTTCTGCGCGACAACGGGTACGGTATGATCAAATGGAAACAGGCCGCCATGCGCTTTCCGGATTTCGGGTTGGATTTTGGCAATCCGGATTTTGTGAAATACGCGGAGAGTTATGGCGCGCACGGACATCGGGTGGAGAGCGCCGAGTCGCTGGTTCCGATGCTGGAGGATTGCCACATGTCCACGGGGGTGCATCTGGTGGACGTGCCGGTGGATTACTCCGACAACGACCGCATCCTCAACCGTGAGATCAAAGAAAGGAGCAAACTGGTTTGAAGAGTCTCAGGTCGAGTGCGCCCACCGGT